>WFTN01000135.1 GCA_015485455.1 Planctomycetota bacterium
AAGTCAAAGAAAGAAAAATCGTCGATGGCAATGTCGTCGGTGAAAGTGCCATTGTTATTGTTGGCCCTGAAGATGACTCGAACCCGGCTTGGGGCAAAGGCAGATAAATCGATTGATTGGCGCACCCAATCAGTAGAGCCATTACCCGGCAAGGCAACAATGGCAAGAGTGACAACGCCCCCACTGTCTTCGTCAACAATATCGATGTTAAGGATGTTGTCCGCTGTGGAACCCGCAGATTCACGGCTCACATACCAAAAACTCGCTCGCGGTTGAGATTGGGCACTTTGGGTGTCTAAGCAGGGTGAGGACAGCTCAACGTCTCCCACCTGAGATGGCGAATCCTCCAGATACATGTAGATACCCGCACCGGTGCTGTGATCAGCCAAAGGACCTTGATTCGAACCAGTTGTGTTGTCGTTGGGTGCCCAATCAGGAACCGTATTGCCAGCTAGGCTGGCAGCGTCAGACCCATCGTTATTCCATCCCGGGGGCACATCAAAGATGGAGGGGGAGAATGCTCCACCATTGGAGGGCAGACTGTTGAAGTCCTCAACGTAGCCAACAGTCTGAGGCAGAGCACCAGGGTTGGAGTAGGTAATGCTGGCCATATCGTTGGCTGGGTTTGCATCCATTGGTGCCAAACAGGTGACATCTAAAGTATGGTTGCCTAAGGCCGAAAGATCGACTTTGCCAACAAGAGTCAAAGGCAAAGTGGCCCCTGAGTTGAGGTCATTGACTAAGGCGAAAAACTCTGACAAAACGATGGCACCGTTGACTCGGACATCAAATTGCAGAAACGTACCTGAGAGGATGGAGGCATTCGCTTCGTTACGAATCGTCACTGAGATCGATTCGTTCTGGCTCAAGAGGGTGGTGCAATCTAAGGCGTTTATACTTGGCGCGTCAATGGACAAGCAAGAAACGTCGACCTGGGAAAAGACTGGCACGGCAAAGGCCATCAGGAGAATGAGCGCGGGGGCGCAGATGTGATTGAACAATCTCATCGGGGAGCTCCTTTTCGAACGGGAAGGATTCTGTTGGACCACCTAGGCCCAACAGGCAACGACCAGGACCTCACTCCTACATAAGGTGCAAGCCGATGTTCGGTGGGAGCGTATTCAATCGGGGCCAATGGACTCCGGGACAGAAAGTCGTACGGCAGGAAATTACGGCTTTGTGGAATTGCTCCAACAAATCTCTGACCATCATCAAAGTCAGGGCTGGAATTGGCTTGCCAGCACTATTCGGTACGGAGCCCACGTTGTGGTGTGAGTTTGGCTGAGAAAAAACCCAAGTTTCCATTCTTGGCTCCAGAGCCTTGCGATTTCGATTTCTCGGAAGAGCAGATATTCCCTGTTGGCCTTTGCAATCTCAATTGGCCATGAGAACTGATGTTTTTGCTCCCCATTCTTGGGCCGAACAAAAGGTCTTCGAAGATGAGAATAGTTATTCATAATGCCTTTGCTTGACGGCTCTTATGTCGCTTCCGGTCCAACAACGCCGATCTCCCGAGACCAATTATTTTCTTCGGCGCTCAGGAATTTTGCCTTTGCTGGGTGAATTCGTGAATCGTTCTGCATGGGGCGTGTTAGATAGATGAGTTGGAATGCCCAGAGGCTTCCCGACGATTCAACATCAGTTTCCAAGGAGTTTGTAAATGAAGACATCAGCTCTTCTTGCTGCTCTTTTTGCTGTCACGTGCTTGTCCCTTGGGGCTCAAGTCGACACCAAGAAGCAGTCAAAGACCGAAACAGTCTATCTTGTTCAGATCAGCGGGATCGCTAACTGAGGAGCGGCCGATATGGCCAAGAAAGCCCGTGTGGCTCTCGCAAAGATGGAAAACGTAGAAAACGCCATGGTAGACACCACAGCCCGTGGTGTCATTAAGACGAAAAACGGCAAAGCACCCACTGTTGACGCCATCAACAAGGCCCTTGGTCGCGGACTCAAAGTCTCCGCAGTGACTAAGAGTTCACGGGCCGTGGCCCATGAGGTCTATGAGATCTCCGTGAAAGGCCTTGCCTGACAGAAGACAGCTAAGAGCATCCGTGCGATGCTCGAAAAGAAAGATGGCGTCATCGTCGCCTATCCCCACGGTGACACCCATAAGGTTTTTGTGCGCGCCAGCAAGTCTGGAGTTCTCTCCAAAGATAGCGCCACCAAGCTGATCCAGAAAGATCGTCGCTTCAAAGTGACTGCTTTCAGTACACGCGTTTTGGTTAAGAAGGCCAAGCCAGTCAGCAAGAACTAAGCTTTTCTTCTTCGAAAATAGGGCGGGGATTCACTTCGGTGAATCCCCGCTTTTTCGTACCCGTTGCGATTCCGAATTACTATTAGAATTCCCGTAACGATCTTGGCCTCATTACGCCTATGATAATGAGCATCATTTCATCAACAGGAAGAGGGCCCTTCAAAATGACGAATCGAATTGCCAAATTGACTATGGTCGTTGTTCTCAGCGTGGGGTCGTTGGGCCTCACTTGTTTAGGTCAATTCAGTGGTGCGTACGCTTATAGCGGACCAGTGACCTTCGACAATTTGGGAAGAAGTGTGAGTGGATCTGGCGACGTTAACAACGATGGCTTCGATGATGTGATCGTTGGCGCCTTTCGGGATGACGACTTGGGGAAAGATTCTGGGAGTGCTCGCGTCTTTAGCGGCCTAGATGGCAGCATCCTTTATACTTTCTATGGCAATTCCGCCGGCGATTTCTTTGGCGCGGTAGTGAGCGATGCTGGGGATGTCAATCAAGATGGCTACGCAGACCTCATCATCGGAGCTCATTTTGACGGTACTCTCGCCCAGAATGGCGGGAGCGCATGGGTCTACTCCGGGTTCGACGGCAGCCTGCTCTATTCTTTCTTTGGCACACAGATGGGTGATACGTTTGGCAATTCCGTCAGTGGAGCCGGCGATGTCAATAACGATGGCTTCGATGATGTGATTATTGGAATTTCTGATGCCGCATCGTCAAACTCCACGATCCCTCAAGCTGGCCGGGTGGTCGTGTACTCAGGGGCTGATGGATCTTTGCTCCATATGTTTGATATCTGGACCCACAGAGTCTTCCGAGGATCCTGAGAACTTGCCGAAGTGACGCATCAATGGCTCTTTCTCTCGCCTTGCCAATTCCGCGCTCACCCCTTCTGATGTCAGCTCAACCTGGTAGTGAGTAATCGATGAGCACAGACGACAAGGTCACAACACCTATAGAAGAACAGGGCGATTCCGGCCAATCTGATCCCGCGACAATTCAGATGGGTATCCAGGGACGGAAGATTGGCGGCTACAAACTGCTAAGGGAACTTGGGCACGGTGGGCAAGGCTATGTCTACTTAGCGGAAGACGAGAATCTACATCGACAGGTGGCACTCAAGATTCTGATTGGTGGGTACAATCTTTCAAGTTCGGCCAAGCTACGGTTTGAGCGGGAGGCTGAGGCTGCCAGCAAGCTTGACCACTCAGGAATCGCTAGGGTCTACGAGGTTGGTGAACACGACGATGTTGCCTTCATCGCTTTTGAATTGGTACGCGGCAAAACACTCGGCACATACATCAGTGAGACCGGAAACCGAGAAAAGCAAGATCAGGTCACTGAGATCCACATTCACTTTGATAAAGACGACGATCAAGTGGACTCCAATTCTCACAGTGGATCGCACAACGTTGATCGCGAGGCAATCATAAGTGCGGTGCGGTACATCGAAAGTGCGGCACGGGCGCTTCATGCGGCACATGAAGTAGGGCTTGTTCATCGGGATATTAAACCAGAGAATCTGATGGTACGAGAAGACGGAACTGCTTGTATCTTGGACTTTGGCCTGGCAAGAGATGAACAGTCGGTGGAGATGACTTTGACGCAGTCGGGTGACTTGATGGGGACGCTTCCATATATGTCACCTGAGCAATTGTTAGCGCACCGACTGAAGCTTGACCGGCGGACAGACATATACTCGCTTGGTGTGACGTTATTTGAAGCTTGCACGCTACGGCGACCATTTATTGGCGCGAACCGTCAAGAACTCTATCAAGCCATTTCGCAGAAAGAGCCAGCATCACCGAGAAGCATTAACCCCAAGATTCCCAAAGATCTTTCCGCGATCATCTTGACTGCGATTGACAAGGATCGCGACCGACGGTATCCCACAGCGCTTGAATTTGCTCAGGACTTGAGAAGGTTCTTGGAGAACGAGCCAGTTCAAGCTCGGCCAGCTGGCCCCTTGGTGAAGGCAATGCGATGGATCCAAAGAAATCCGGAAATCTCGATATCAACAATCACAGTGATCGCCATTTTGGTGTCCACATCTTTGTGGGCTCTCAGGAAGAACGCTGAGCTTTCGCTTGTGAACCAAGAACTGGGCCAAGCCAAAAGTGAGTTGGTGACGACTTCAGAGGAGTTGGCTGATCGCGTTGAGGCGCTGGATTATCAATTCAAGATGGCAATTGAAAGGACGGACATTTTAGATGCTATGCTTGCTGGATTGCCTTCTGCTGGGCCGGAACGACATAGAGCAATGGATGACTTGGTGGAAACAATGAAGGTCAGTCTATCGAATCAAGGTCCAAGTTCGGTGTTATTCAATTCTCTTTCCAGTTTCCTTCCGACTTGGGTTTCCCTTGGAGCAACCCTACGATCCAGGGGACTTCTCGATGCCAGTGAAAGAGCCTATCGGCGGAGCGTCGCGTTGAGGCATCACGGGCCAAGAAATGCAGAGCTCAAAGCAATAGCATGGAGTGAATTGGGCACACTAGTTTTACGCAATAACCAACTCAAGGACTCACTCAAGTGTTTCCAAGAAGCAGTCAAGATTGTGCCCAAGAAAAAGAATTTTCACGCGGCTCTTGCGGAAGCTCATTTCCGCCTCGGCGACCTATAATCGGCCAGAGATGCCTACAGATTGGAATTGAATCTCAGCCGGAACAACCAAAGAGTATTGAAACAGTTGGAGCGCATAGATCAATTGATGTTCTTCCTCAAGAATGATTCACGACCCAAGGAACAAACGAAACTCATCAAGTTTGCAAAACTTGCACTTCGATCTGGCAACGCGGAGAAAGCGCTCTCTTGGTTCAAAATCGCATTCAAAGAATTCCCTGAGTCCGAGGCCGGGAATCGCTACTCAGCGGCTTGTGCAGCAGCACTTGAAGGAAGCAAGATCGCTCGTAAGCTAGCCTTGTCTTGGCTCAGAATTGAGTTCGAGATGGTCAACAAGAATTGCGAATCAGGAGAGAATAGTCGGCGAGATGCCTCACTCTCTCTTGCTGACTGGATGCAAACACGATACCTGGTAGATGTTCGTAGCGACATATACCTGAAAACTCTAAGTGAATCGGAGGCAACTGAATGGCGTGACTTTTGGAATCAAGTCGAAGAATTCATCAACAACAATAACTAATCCTGAATCAAGCAACGTCAACATGTTGAAATAGCCTGAAACGCCTAGAAAGCCCCTCTGCGTCTTGTTATTCTGTGTTTACGACAACAACGAAAACAAACACAAAGAGGCCTTCCAGGTGAATCATGATCATACCGTAGAAATCTCGAAACGACAGTCAGAAATTTCAACTCGTTTGGCACGAAGCTCTCGCCTTCATAAATCTGGCCCAGTCCTTTCGGGTGGCAACGAAGAGCTTGCCATGAGCCATCGTGTCAAAGCAACGAACCATGGTGGCATAGCTTTGATCCACCGTTTGGTTCGCCAAGTTGGCTTAGCAGAAGAAATCAATCGCGCTCTTTCTTTGCTTAAGAACCACTGCCCCTATTACGAGTCGGACCACGTTCTGAACATCGCCTACAACGTGCTCTGCGGTGGCCGCACTTTGGACGACATTGAAAACCTCCGCCAGGACGCAGCCTACATGGATGCCCTTGGTGCCGAGCGCATCCCGGATCCCACCACCGCGGGTGACTTCCTTCGCCGCTTGAAACTCAAAGACATCACCGCGCTCCAGATGGCAATCAATACCACAAGAATGAAGGTATGGAAAAAGGAGCCCAAGTCGTTCTTTGAGCGTGCCATTATTGACATCGATGGAACCATCGTAGGCACTGAGGGTGAGTGCAAAGAAGGTATGGACATGAGCTACAAAGGAATATGGGGCTTCGCCCCATTGCTTGTCACTTTGGCCAACACCAAGGAAGTGCTCTTCACTCGCAACCGATCTGGCAATCGCCAGTCTCATGATGGGGCATTCGACTACCTCGACCCAGCAGTGGACTTGGTGCGGTCAGGAGGATTTAAGAAAGTGCTCTTGCGCGGTGATACTGGATTTTCCTCAACGGAAAAATTCGACTATTGGACTAAGATTGGCGTCAAGTTTGTCTTTGGGATCGCGTGCAAAAAGAACCTCGTTAAGATTGCAGACGGCCTTGAGAAGGAAGATTGGACGAGGTTGAGGCGAGACGGTCAAAAGACCTTGGGAAAGAATAGAGCAAAGATGGACAAGGTAAAGCGTGAGCGGATCAGGGAGCGCGAATACCGTCACATCACTCTTGAGGATGAGCATTACTCTGAATTTTCGTATCAACCAACCAAGTGTCAAGAAACCTACCGCGTGGTCGTTGTCCGAAAGAGCTTACGAATCGAAAAGGGCCAAGTGCTTCTGGTGCCAGACATTCGTTATTTCTTCTACATCACCAACTCGCCAAAAAGGGAGATGACCGCACGCCAAGTCATTCGGCACTCCAACGAAAGATGCGATCAAGAAAACTTGATTGAGCAAACGAAGAACGGTGTTCATGCCATGCGAATGCCATGTCGCGAAATGCTCGCCAACGATGCTTACATCGTCGCGGCATCTTTGGCTTGGAACTTAAAGGCTTGGACGTCCTTGCTTTGGCATGACAAAAAGGAAGGGGAGCTCATCCGGAGAATGGAGTTTCGGCGATTCGCGAAAGGGATCATTGAAATTCCTTGTCAGGTAGTGAAATCCGGGAGAAGAATTATCCACCGTTTCCTAGCCTACACGACTTGGCTGGAATCAGTTTTTGAGACACATGCCCGCTTTCGGCAGCTCAAGTTTGCATAGAAAAATTCCGCGCTATCAAATACCAATATCATGTGCAGTTGGGGTCCGTATCCACAGTCGAAATTTCGATCAAGTCGACCGAAAACAGCAGGGCTATTGTAGAAAACGAAAGAAAATGGAGCACGCGACAAGATTCCGGCTGCTAATAGCCGTCTTTTCGGAGTCAGCAGAGCTTTGACATGATTCATGAGGCTAGGTCGCTTGATTGAGGACTAATTCACTTAGTCTTGTTCATCTCGAGTTCGCTCAAGCAAGAACATACGGTACCAGGTCAGATTCGCCAGTTTTGATGATTCCAGAGAGAGAGTCAAAACTGGCGAATCTGACCGTGTACCGTATATGGAACTTTCGAGAGGCCTTGGCTGCCGTGGAGGGCGACGAGGAAACCTTCGAGAGCGAAGTCAACAGCTCCCGATCTTAGATACCTTACCTGCCAACATGAGATCAGTGTGTGCCCAAGCCCCTGGCATGAATGCCAGGGAGAGGGGCCTACTCACAGCCCAAAAAACTCAGATTGTGCATGTTTGCCGGAAGGGCACAGATCACGAGCTGAATTGTGCAGTTGGAGCTACCGCTCCGGCTTCAGTTTGATTGCTGCAACAGTGCCCCGCAGAGCGGGAAAACTCTCATTGAACAGTCACTTGAATCGCGTTGCTCAAAGCGATGTAGGAACCATTGGCGCCAGATGTTCGCATGGCACATTGGAGGTTGGCCAGAATTCCAGGAGGAAGGTTGCCGATATGAATGCCGATTTGGTTCATCCCCAAAGGGCCCGTGTTAAAGAACGAGTCTAATCCTACGGTCAAGTTGCCATCGGCCAAGACTTGGATTCCCGTTGGAATACCAGTCAACGGGTCGACGACATTACCCAAATCCAAAGCCCCGATGATGGGAAAAGTTGCGGAAGCCGGATTAAGAGGTCCACCCAACAATAGGATGGGCATCATGGGTTCACCCTCGAATTCCATGATCATGTCGCCGTTGGCATTGACAGTCGAAAAGAAAGGGCCACCTAAGAAAGAATCGACGAGCTCAAGATTGACGTTTCGTGTGACACCAATTTTGAAAGCTGCGAATCCCGGTTGCGCGTTTTGGCCTGGCGTTGGTAGGACGTTCCTGACACTCACATCGTCAATCTGAATAGGATGATCGTCTCCACTAAATCCACCACCATGATCTGTGGATCCACGAAAAACCAAACGAATGACGCTTCCAGAGAAAGCCGACAAATCAACGTCTATAAGGTTCCAGCCAGCACCAAAGAATGAGCCAATAGGGCCCACGACATTCATAGTAATGATTCCTGACTGCATGTCGATAACGTCAAGACTTAGTGTATTGTCAGCTAGCACTGTTGCATTAAAACTATTGACCCAAAAGTCAAGACGCGGATGGGTGAGCAAACTGAGATCAAGGCACGGCGATTGAATACTAACAGCTGCATGGTGAGAATTGTGGTCATGCAAGAGAGCCCAAGACCCTTGTCCGTTCGTGTGATCAATAACCGTATTCTGAAAATGAGTGTCTCCGCTATTCACGAAAAACCAATCCGAATTTCTACCTGCAGCGTCTGCGCTTTCTTGAACCCAGCCAACCGGTGGTATCACAATGTTGGCAGAACTGATGCCGTCGAAGTTCTCACTCCAGGGAAAACTACTGATACGCGACTCCCCGCCGCTCGCGATCTCGGCCGTCAACTGGTCATTGCTACTGAATTGGTCCATCACCAATTGATGACCCACACTAATCGAATGTGGTCCTAACGCTGACAGATCAATTGAAGTTGCGAAAGAATACACAATCGATCCATTCGGTGGCAACGCAGTCGCGATAGCCAAGAATTCATTGATTGGCGGACCGCCATCGAGACTAACACTGACGGGAACAATCTCGCCCGCGGGGATGCTCAAGCTCCCGAGATTCAGGAATTCAACACTGAGTTGTTCAGCACTTGCCCCCACGCTGCATGTGAAACGATCTGAAACCGGCGAAACGAATCGATGGGTTCGTAGATCCCGTCCGAAAGGCCCATTCCTTGAGTAATGAACGTTCATGCTTGGTATCCCTGGAGAGCCCGCGCTAAAATAGGATGCAACACTATGAACACCGGATCTCACAATAAGATCCGAATTAGCAACGACGCTGATGCCGGTGGCCACAGCTGTAAACCCATGAAATCCGACCAAGTCTGTACGAACAATACAGAACCCGCGGTTCGTCCCTTCCCGAACAAAAGTCGGAGTTTGAAGAATGACGTTGGTCCAGCTCCCGGTTCCCTGTGGAAGCAACGCCTCGTAAGAACCAACCAGTTTCCAAGAAAGCGGGTCCAACGTTCTTCCAACGAACGAGCCACCATCGCTGGTCGTCCAAACTTCAAGCGGAATGGTTTGTCCCAAGAAGGACGGCAACTGAATATCGATGGAGTCAATCGTCAAAGAGGATAGGGCTTCAAGATCAAACATGAAGTTGGACCCACCGGAATTTGCGTTCGCCAATCCGGTCGTCAACAATTGCCCGTTTAGAGCCAAAGAACTAGAGAAAAGAAAGAGCGCAATTATGCCTCTTCGAAATACGCTAATGACTTCCGTTTCCATCACTCAATCTCCAACTGAACGGCGTTGCTTAAGGAAACTCCCGTGATTGAATTGTGCACGGCCGCTTGAAAAGTTGTGACGATGCCTATCGGGAGATTCGGCGTATTGAGGAGAAGCCCACCGACGCCAAAAGCGTCCGTCACAAAAAATGGGTTTAATCCAAAGCTGTTGCTACCGTCAAACATCACACTTAGTCCCACGGGTATTCCACTCAGAGGGTCAATCGCCCCGCCAATGTCGATTTGGCCAATTGTTGGAAACGTTGCTGCAACCAAGTTGAGAGAACCAAAGAACAAAATTGTTGTCTGATTGCTTTGACCCTCCAGACGAAAACGAAGAGGCCCCCCGACGGTCGCACGTGCCAAATACGGTCCAGGGTCTTGAATGGCAACCAATTCACCGCCGATACTACGACAACCATTGATGTCAAGAACAGCGAAACCAACCTGTGGTGCTTGCCCAATCCCAAGCGGATGGTCGGTCAGTTGTATGTCGTCAATGGCCAACGATTGCATGCCACTCATGGCGGCAGTTTGAGCACGCAACCTCAACATCACCTTTTGCCCCAAGAACGGACTCAAATTTAGCAGTTGTCGTTGCCAAGGCAAAACGGCAGGTGAAAGAGCGCCGATGGGACCGAACACATCCAAGGTCACTGAGCCAGAAGGCCAAACCAATACATCGATGCTAAATGAAGTGGCAGACTGCCCTGCCGTCGAAGCATTCTCGTTGTTCAACCAAAACTCCAGTCGCGGATTCGTAAGCCCTTGCAGATCAAAGATCGGCGTCAACAGGTTTGCAGTCGAATTGGGAGGCGCGGAAACGAGAGCGAAGTTTCCTCCCCCATTTACGCCAAATGTGTGGTCTCCCGACGGAAAGGGAAACGACAACAAGGATCCATCCGCGAAATCCCAATTGACGTCAACCGGTGAAGGAAGATTATCACCTGGGTCCTGCATCCAGCCCAAGGGCGGCACCGAACCCTGGCCAAGGGCGTCAAAATCCTCCTTGAATGGAAATTGAGCAATCAGTGTCCCTTGATTGCCTCGAAATGATCTCGTTTTGGCGTCGTTGATTGGCTGTTGATCACCGGGGAAGCCGACGGATACCTCCAAAGACTGGCGCCCCTGCCCAGTCAGATCTACCGATTGTAGGAATGTGAAAGTGGTGCTCGATCCTGTAGACAACATGGAGGGCAAGGCAAATGATTCATTTGACAGCACAACACCATTCAAACTCAAAGTCATGGGAAGGATCGTCCCCGCTGGCATCATCGTTGTACCGAGGTTGCTTACTTGCACCGTCACAGTCTCAGACGCAGAAAAAAGCGAAGGAGGAAACTGACCAAGAATAGCGACTGGACTCGTGACCTGAATCACCGCAGCGTCCACCGATTTTGCATTCGATTGAGACCCGCGACCGGTGAAGATTTCTTGCTGAGATAGCGCTCGCCCCCAAATCCGAAATTCGTCGATGAGCCCCTTCCAGGCCCCACCCCCAATGCCTCCAATGAGTAACCCACTGGCACCATCGCCTTGGATCGGAATTGCGTTGCTCTGTGAAACGACACCTTGAAAGACTCCATCTACAAAACTTGAGACTTTCAATTCAAGAGAATCGTGAACAATGGCAACATGTTTCCAGCTTGAATTCCCGACCTGGTTGATCGAGAGAGGGTCCCCGTTCACCGCATCCAGCAAGATTTTGTCAAAGGCCGAACTGCCATGGTCAACAATCCAAGGGCCCCCGGTTCCATTTGTTCCCAACAGTGTCGAACCGTTCGCCCCGGTTCGGAGAATCCAAAATTCGATGGTCCAATCGCCGACATAGTTGACGGGCGCGCCGGTCTTACACATGGGGAGTAATCCAGTCCCCGTGCTTGTGTCCAAGCAGGAGCCACCGATGCGCGGATTGGTTGAATTCCAAGAGATACTTGGAGCAAGAACAATGGATGTTCCTGGCAAACCAGGGACTGCCTTGTCATTCGTGACAAGGCCACTACCACTGTTAAACCTCAGATAGAGGAGCTCGGGGACTTGGGCGTAGCCTATGCCACCCGTAACCAGAATCCATACCAGTACGAATTCAACTATCATGCGTTTGGGTGGGCTCAAGCGAGACAACACAGCTAAACAGGAGAGAATCAAACAAACATGAGGAATCGCGGTATAATGAAGAATAGAACACACCCTCAAGGCCTCCGATATGGCCGACGCATCCGCCATTCATGAATAAGGCGTTCCGAAGGGTTTGTTCGATTCAAGAGTACGTGATATCCACGGCCAGCTCGTAATTCTTGGACTGTATTGTCCACAATCCCGCCCAAACCAGGAGGAATGTTCGTCCCATAGATCCTTACTCCGCCCGGAAGTTCAACACGTCGAACCAGAGGTAGCTGAGGAGCCCAATACTGATGGTCGCCAGTGTAGTCGCCCCAAATCGCCGTCGATAGCGTTGGAGCATCGCCTTGATATCCACCGCCTAACTTATAGTCGGTGTGAAAAAGAATTGCTCCGGCAGAGAATGTTGAAGGCAAATCATTGTTCGCGAACGTGCCGTCATCGACGCGCATTGTAAGGCCAGACTCAAAAAACATAGTAGATCGGCCAAAATATGTTGCCAGTGGGCAATCGGCCGAAAACGGCCAGCCGACAGTTGAAACACCATAGGATACTGGGCCGAAATTCTGTGCTCCAGGAGCGTTTCTGTCCGCCGGAAACGTCTGATTCCCCTGAGAATCCACAGCGAGCGCATTGACATACGCAATGAGATCCGACGTCAACACCATGCCAGATATCCAATAAGTCTCAGAATTGTCGTTCGCTGCCGCTGGAGAAGCGTTGTATTCGATCGCTTCATCAGGCCTTAGGTAATAAGTAGATAGGTCGACTGGAATGGTCGGATTGGCAATGTCGACCCAAAAGCCATCAAAAACGCCCTGATCGACGAAACGAAGTGTGAGGGGGTTTGCCCATGGAAGGGAGAAACTCATCGCAACACTCCAATCAACGCTATGGCTATCTCGAGGTAAGAAACGAATGGTATCTCCATCAAGAAATGGACTCGGGGCAATTCCTCCAACAACATCAAGAGCCCGCAACCAACGATTCGGAACCACTGGTGACATGCGCGTATCTCTCAGGCCCTCAAAAATGTCGGCTAACGAAGTCAATTTCCGAATCGAAATACTAGAGTTGGCGGGGATCCCAGACGCTTGGGTTTGATTGGATGCTCGCTCTGTCATCGTCACTGAATTTGCAGTGGCTGAATCAACGAACCACCAGTGACCTTCAATCCCATGATCTTCAGGATTGGGCGTATCCGGCGGCGGTGGAAGCGCAGAGCGCCCAGCCCGTTTGGACGAGAAATCAAAATCGTCTTGGATGATTGCATAGTAACCAAAACTCCCAGTATTCGTCGCTCCCGAAGTCAAGAAACTAGGAAGAGAGCCAAATGGCGATGCGATCCCACTATTGTGCAACCAAGTGGTTTGGACCGGGATCGTTGCGGTACTTGAAACACTGTCAACTCTCACTCTTCTTTCATCCGGATTGTGAAAGGGCGAGCAAATCAAATTGATCATTGTCGCGGCCACGGGACCTCCAATTGGAGTTTGATTTCGCCTAATGAGCCCTTTTTGAAGCCCAAATGGAGCGGTCGTCACCTCCCGCATCTTGCTCAGTGGATCGACCATTGCGACGCGATAGAACTTCTCATCGTTTGCAGCGTTAACCGGCCTCAAGATCGAGCATCGAAACTTTCCTGGGGCTAGCGAAGAAAGGCCAATATCCTGGGTAACGTCTTTCCACCTTGCATAGGCCCGCCCGCTATCATCATCATTATTGAAGAGCCATTTGCATGTTTGGAGAGTGTATTGGTTGTCTGAACTTCCCAGACTGCCATTGCCGTCAAAATCAATCGTGATTTTCCATGTGCCGAGAGTCGTATCGAGAACTTTCGTGACGGACGTAATTCGAAAAGTTGATGACGGATCATCTACTTCTCCACCAGCCGCAAAAACCCCAGTGATTCCCGAATGTTTATACTCGATTCCATCAAGTTGGCCATCGCCGTCTGTATCATATGCATTGTTCGCAACCGGTTCGTTTGCATCGCTGAGCCCATCGCGGTCCGCATCCACGATCCCTCTTAATTCTTGATCGAAGAAACAGACGTATTCACCGCGGTCTTTTCGATCGATGTCCCGGTATCCATGTTTCTCGCCAGTCCTCGGAAAGATGTTGTCAAAAGTTGATCCGGTCACAGAAAGATAAACACTCTTGTACCTCTCAGGCTGAAATGGCGACACAACCGAATCACAATCGCCGTACATGTAGAGGATCGGCGGATCTGGTTCCGGCGGCGTGTTTGAGAGATTGGCGCCAATATAGTCAACGATATTCTTCCCTAAGAATAAGTTCTTCCAAACTGATGGCAAGAGCGGGTAGTAAGGTGCCATCGCAGATTGATTCGCCGCTGGATTTGTACCGCCAGCATGCAAAGCGAAATCCAAAGTGTCGGAGAAGACCTGTTTCTCAAGCCCCTGGTTGATCGTCACATTCGGTCTTAGTTTCAGGTAGATTTCAGGAAAAAACTTGGCATATGGCAGTGGGACGATTGCATCCAAGATGAGGTCATCCCAGGGTTCGGGGAATTGAATTCTTGAGCCAGCTGGCGCGTTTGCAGGCAGTGGCGCGGTTGACGGGAACGGATACCCAAGGTGCGATAAATCGGTGTGCATGTAGATGGTTGCATTCCGTCGCAAGTAACTGTTGTCACCCATAAACCGCCAATTGTAAACGTCAACACCCGGACTTTCCACCGCGGCCGCTCCAATCCCAGTGTCAACAAAGACGGGTATTGGTGAGTTGCCTACGGTGATCATTGTGTTCATCCGTTGCGAGTGCGGAGCAAGTGCTGTGTCAAGAGCCAAGTACCCGCCAGAACTCGCACCGACGATCCCCCATGACTTTCTATCTTGAGGTTGCCTTATCGGATAAGAATCACTTGAAGACCAAGAGAGGCCAGATGGAAC
>WFTN01000136.1 GCA_015485455.1 Planctomycetota bacterium
GAATATGGCGGTCACGGGAATCTATTTCTTTGATGCCGGTGTCTTTGACTTCATTAAAAAGTTGGAACCATCCGCTCGGGGCGAATTAGAGATCACGGATGTCAACAATTTCTACATCAATGATGGTACTATGACTTGGGCTAAGCTCGATGGCTGGTGGACAGACGCTGGTACCTTTGAATCTTTACATCGCGCTTCGAACTTGGTGGCTGAGGGCGGTGCGAACCGTATGGATAAGTGAAGATTCTTGTCATCGGTGCGGACGGGATGCTCGGCCAAGATGTTGTTCGCGAGTTCGCAGGCGATTGCGAAGTTGTTACTTCGACATTGGATGGCAAGGGTGCAGACCACAAACTAGACATCACTTCCGCATCTGAGACGGAAGCGATTATCGTCGCTGTGGGTGCGGATTTGGTGGTAAATTGTGCCGCCTATACTGCCGTTGATAAATGCGAAGAGGAAAGAAATCTCGCATTTGAAATCAATGGGGTCGGGGCCGGACATATTGCCCAGGCTTGTGTGAAGGCCAAGAGTAAACTCTTTCACATCAGTACAGATTATGTCTTCGACGGCGAAAAGGGCGAAGCCTACTTAGAAACCGACGAACCAGGCCCCCAATCAGTCTATGGCGAAAGCAAGCTGGCAGGGGAGCAAGCGGTGATGGCTGCTGGCGGCGATTGGTATGTAGGGCGGATCCAGTGGCTCTATGGCGCTGGGGGACCCAACTTCGCTGAAACCATGATTTCTCTCTCAGAGAGAATGCCTCAACTGAAAGTCGTTGACGACCAAGTCGGCTGCCCAACGTGGACTGTCGAAGTGGCAAAATGTATGCGGCGCATAGTAGAAAAAGGTTCCTTCGGTCTTTACCATATGACCGCCAAAGGGCAGACAACTTGGCATGGTTTTACCAAGGCTTTGATGAAAGCGATCGGTAAAGAAGGCTATGTTGTTGACCCTTGCACGACCGATGAGTTCCCGAGGCCTGCCCATCGCCCAAAGAATTCAGTCCTGAGAAACGCACACTTAGAGAATACCATAGGTGATGAGATGCTCCCCTGGGACGAAGTCATCAGCGCCTACTTGAGGAGCAGAAATCAATGACGACTTGGTTAGTGACAGGTGGTGCCGGATTCATCGGAAGTAACTTCATTCATCTCTTGCGTCGTGAGCGGCCTGACGTTCGGATTGTGAACGTCGATGTTTTGACTTATGCGGGTAATCTGGAAAATCTCAAGGATGTTCCCGAAGGCGAAAAGTACCGTTTCGTCCGTTGTGATATTGCCGACAAGCAAGCCTTGGCTGATGCCATCGACGAAGAGGTCGACGCTGTTGTTCATTTTGCTGCGGAGAGTCATGTCGACCGTTCGATCGAGGATGCTTCTGCTTTTCTGCGAACCAATGTCATTGGCACTCAGGTCATGATTGACTTGGCGCGCGCTTGGGACGTTGAGAAATTTGTTCATGTGTCTACGGACGAAGTGTATGGCAGTTTGGGGGACGAGGGGCTGTTCACAGAAAGCACACCCATGAGTCCCAACAGTCCGTACTCAGCTAGCAAGGCCGCATCAGATCTTCTGGTTCGGGCGGCTGTCGAAACCCATCAATTCCCGGGTGTGATTACCCGTTGCTCCAATAACTATGGTCCCTATCAGTTTCCTGAGAAGCTGATCCCTTTGATGATCTCCAATGCCATGGAAGATAAGGCCCTGCCCATCTATGGCGACGGATCAAATGTTCGCGATTGGATTTGGGTCGACGATCATTGCATGGGTATCTTGCTTGCCTTGGAAAAGGGAAAAAGTGGTCAAGTCTACAATCTAGGCGGCAAGAGCGAATTGACGAACATGGCCGTGGTGAAGGCTATTCTCAAGAGTGTCGACAAGCCTGAGTCTTTGATTACTTACGTCACCGACCGCAAAGGGCATGACAAACGATATGCCATCGATTGTAGCTTCTCCGAGAAGGAGCTTGGATTCGACCGGACTCTCGATTTCGATGAGGGACTGAAAAAGACTGTGGCCTGGTATCTGGACAATGCTGATTGGTGGCAACGCATCAAGACCGGTGCCTACATGGAATACTATGATCGTCACTATGGCAAGGACCTCTCCGAATGACCGAAGAGGTTGATGGACGACCACTCTTGTCTGTCGTCATGCCTGTCTACAATGAGGAAAGCACTCTCGATGAGATCTTGGATCGCGTCTTGGCAGTTCCCATTGACATGGAAATCATCATGATTGACGATGGCTCCTCTGATCGCTCCGTGGCGATTGCCAAGGCTCGGGTGAACGATCGTATCCGTCACATCCAACATGAAGAAAACACCGGGAAGGCGGGGGCTTTGGCCACTGGGTTCAAGGCTGCTCGGGGACGTATTGTCATCATTCAGGATGCTGATCTCGAGTATGACCCAGCGGAATATCCGCAGATCATCGCGCCTATCTTGGAAGATCGCGCCGATGTGGTTTTCGGTTCCCGTTTTCAAGGACATCAGGAGAAGGTCAATCTTTTCTTGCACTATGTGGCCAACCGCCTTCTCACCTTGCTTTCTAATGTTTGTACAAACTTAAATCTCAGCGACATGGAGTGCTGCTACAAAGCTTTTCGTCGGGAGGTAATCCAAGCCATCACCATTGAGGCTGGGCGCTTTGCGGTGGAGCCGGAGCTTACTCAGAAGGTCGCGAAAATGAAGTTGCGCATTTCAGAGGTCCCCGTTTCCTACGACGGCCGCAACTACGACGAGGGCAAGAAGATTGGTTTCGTTGATGCATTGGAAGCGGTGGTGGCCATCTTTCGTTTCAAGATGTTTTGGAA
>WFTN01000137.1 GCA_015485455.1 Planctomycetota bacterium
CGCTCGCAGAGCTCACAAATCTCGAAATTTTGCGCCTTCGAGATGTTGGAACCATCCCATCGCTATCTCCGGTTGCGAATTGCAAGTCTCTACTCGCTTTGTCTTGTGGCGGCAGGAGTTTTATCGAAGACAGAGATCTTTCTTCGATTGCTCAGTTGCCGAATCTTACCTTGGCATCATTTTCGCCGCCGACCAAATACTCGCATCGAGTAAATAGGAGCTGGAACTGGAATGATTTTGGAAAGCCAGGACTTGAACTGATCCCCAAGAGCAGCAAACGACGCTAAGCCGTGCTTCCCGTTTACATCGGGGTTGTTGCACGTGCGCGTGTGATGACGCAACATTTCTTCTGTAAATTCCATGAGCGAGTCAATCCTGTCCCATGGTCAAATAGGTCCGTCCAGTTTCCCTTTCTCCGCTTTTCTCTGCGAGCATGGCAGAGACTAGCCTAAGCAAGGAGTCGACATTGGGAAATACGCCGACGACCTTGACTCTCCTGCTCACCTCCAAATTGAGGCGCTCAATCGAGTTCGAAGTTCTTAGTTTCTTCTGATGCCTTGCTGGCACGGCGAAGACAGTCAAGGATTCCGGTATGTTCTCTTCCATCCAAGTCGCCAGCTCGGGCGCTTGCCCTTGATATTCCTTGACGGTCTCTTTGAGCAGTCTGTCAGCGTTCGTCCGATTTTTCGCATTGAAGACAGCCTTTATGGCCCTCGCGACGTCTTCTTTCATCGCCACTTTTGGCACGTGTGCCTGGGCGTTCTGTTGCAGATGAAATTGGCATCTTTGCCAGGGTACGGTCGGGAATCGGGCAGATATAGCCGCTTTCAATCCCGAATGCCTATCGCTGGTAATCAGTTCGACACCATAAAGCCCTCGATTTTGCAAACTCTCAAAAAAGTCTCGCCAGTGCGTTTCGGCTTCCGACAGGGCCACGCTAACGCCAAGAATGGACCTCTTGCCACTTTCGTTGACTCCGACAGCAATCAAGACCGCGACGTCGATGACGCTGCCGCTATGGCGCACTTTTACGTACTTTGCGTCTACAGTGAGATAGCGGGTTTCTCCGATGGCTCGGTTGCGCCATATCTCCAGTTCGTCATCGAGAAGCTTGGCCGCTCGTGAGACCTGCATGGAGGTGATATTGAGACCACAGAGTTTCTCGGTGATGGCCGCCACTTTACGAGTCGAGACCCCCTGCACGTAAGACTCTGCCACCGCCAACACCAAAGCCCGTTCGCCACGAGGGCCTTTGTCCAAGGTCTGGGGGTAGAATCGTTCCTCACCTTCCTCTAACCCTCTCACTTGAGGGATCTTGAGTTCGATTTGACCAGCTCGGGTGTCCATTTTCTTCGGTTTGTAGCCGTTGGCGTAGCCATGCCTCGTTTCACTTCGCTGGTAAGGGCCTGCACCAATGAAAGCGGAGCGCTCATGCCTCATGGCTTCGTTCATGAGAATTTCCATGCACTTGGCCATGGCGTCAAAGCCATTTTCAGTGAGTAGTTCCAAAACGCATTCCATCACAGCAGGATCATTTTCGGGTCGAGTCATTTTACTGTTCCTTGAAGTAGTGGTTACTTACAAGAGACAGGAAATGGCTCGCTCCTTCAAGCTAAACTTTTTGCCATGCCCGAAGCGGGCATGGATTCAATGCCTATGCCGAAGACGGCAAAGGCAGGCCGCGCCCATGCGGTGGCAAAGCCCACCGCCCGGGGCCCCGCGGCCAAGAAAAAAGCTTGAAGAGGAAAGTACAGAAGAGAAGTTACACCAACACCACGTAGCGTGTCGCACCCAAGAGTGGGGTGCCCAGGCCACGGATATCACCTTGCTCCGAAAGCGGGAAGGCACGTATGTCGAGAACTCGACATCTTCGCAAACGCTCCTCAGCATACGTATGTTGTGGATGGTGATGACCGCTGGCGTCTGATATTGACAACGGAAGGGTGCCGTCGTCTGGGAGAAATTGTAGATCGCGGCATATCATCAGCTCTGCTAGATTTGGGGCTCCAGTCGGGTATTGTAACCAAGGGCAGTAGGGCATTCCCCCGTGCCTTGAAACGATATATAATCTAAGGCTCGGTGGGCTATGCCGCGAATTTGTTTTGCTCACCGTCTAAGGGGGTGGTTCCGGGCTAAGTGCTCGATCCGATGGGCGATAAGTGTGATAGATTGTCGATCTAGCGAAACATCAGGATGAATGTTGTTGACTGAACTGGAAGTGAACGATCCAATGGGCGAAAAAGAAGATCAAGAAGGGCCGTCGCGCCCGGTCCCGTCTCGCGTGGCGATGAGAGCTCTTGTGCTTGTGGCTGTATCCTGTCGGGGCGCGATCGAGCAAGAGCCTGCGGGGGCGGATCATCAAGAGTTGTGTCTGGAAATCTGTGAGTGGTTGGAAGAAGTTGGGGCTTGGCAAGAAACAGAAAGCCAAGAACGCGAAGTCCTGGAGTCCAGGCTTGGCACGCTGTCCAGGCGAGACCGTGTTGATGCTACTTGGTGCTCGGAAGGGGCGGCAGTCTTGGCTTGGGCCCTTGGCGTTGGAGGGTTGCCCTCATGTCATATCCCCTGCGATCCTATTTCCACCGCGAGCCGTGTTGGCTTCTTGGCTGACAGTGATGAAACGGTGCTTGAGGCTCCAGTTCTTTTATTGGAATCTCGGCTTCAAGATTGTGCGAAACACTACATGGAGGTCCACGGGAGGTTGAGGGATCTTAGGATAAAAAGAGAATCAATTGCTTTTGGTTCCGATGCACACACCAAGATGTCGTTCGACGATAGCTTGTGTGTTGGCGGCCAACGCATCGACCTGTCGTCCATAGCGAAACGAGATAGCGTCAATAGCATTGTCATGGAGCGCCATAGAGCACTCAACTGGCTTCTTGGAGATGAATCGATCTATTCCGAGGTGACAACTGATACGTGAGCCGGGAAGTGAGCCCGTTTGAATGATCCGCACAACGATCACATATTCTTGGAGCCAACATGGCGTTTGCGGGTGAGTGATGTGGCCACCGCTCAAGACGAGCCCTTTCCACCAATCTGAGTCAGCCAGTCCACTATTACGCTCGGCGGATTGCACCTTGGCCCATACAGTGTCAGGCTCTTCAGTTTTCTCAATCGCGACTCCAATTCGTCCGTGGTTGTCGCGAATCATACCGCCAATCTTGATGCGCATGAACCTTGTCTTCAGCTGACCTCTGATTCCGTGCATTAGACAAAAATTTCATCTTTGGTGCTCGGTCGATTTCGCCCGTTTTCGGTATTCTCACCCGGCTTCCAAGAAGCTCTTTGGGGCTGAGTTGTGTCCTATGGAATACCGAGCAGAGCGATAGAGTCCTCCATAGCCAATTCCGTTCATAAGCCAGTCGACAAGCGACGAATTTTTCAATCTCGAACATTCTATGATGAAAATGGCCATCCGTCTTTGCGGCAAGATCTTGATCTTGAACACAACGGAATGAAAC
>WFTN01000138.1 GCA_015485455.1 Planctomycetota bacterium
ATCCTGAGCTATCATCAACAAAGGCCAGGCGATCCACATAGGGAACTTTCAGGTAGGTCAACCAGCGCGATTCTTCTTTCAGGAAACTCCAGGGTTTTCCAGCAATGAAGAGGTTCTGCCCCGTTGCACTCTTCCAAGCTGCGAAGGCATAGGGAATGACCGACACTGGCCCATATCCGCCATGGCCAGAACTCTCAGCCCAAACGCCCCCCATCTTATCAAATGCCGGAATGCACTCGTTCGGAATCCGCCTCGCCCAAGATTTGATAAATGACTTGGCATCTTTTTCGTACTGACTGCCCCCACCGAGGATCGCCAAGGAAACAAGTAGTTTCTGCGTGATGGCATCTCGGCTATGCATGACATTGAGGTGACCCGGGCCCCAAGTTTGGTTATACCACCAACTACCGTTCTGTAGCGTGATCCTTGGTTGCTTGGTGTACCACTTCAACCAGCTGCCGAGAGCGTTGCCGTAGGTTTTACGCTGGGATTGACTCAAGGCATCGTAGATCCAATCGTAGGCGATGGCGTGATAGCCAAAATGACTACCCTTCTTCTTGGAAATCATACTCCCATCGCCCCAGAGCTTGATAATCGCATCAGCGTATTTCTTGTGGTCTCGTTTCTTCTCCTTCTCAACCAAATAGGCAAGGCCACACTTCATCAAGTCTGAAGGAATGGCATATCTGTTATCGACAAATCGAATGCCGCCACGAATAGCCCGATCAGCATCCGCCTTGACTCGCGCATAGTCATCCTTCCCACCTCCTCGACAACGAGACACAAGGTCTTTCAATTCACCTTGGTTGATGAAGATGCGGGGGTGCTGGCCAACGACTTGCTGAGATAGACTGACCTGAGGGCATAGAAATAAGAACAAAAGACAGATGCGAATCACAACACACTCCAGGTCGCTTGACACCTAACATTGAGCGACGTTTTAGGGTAGTATGCTCAACAACACATGGACCTTAGCACACTTCGGAGTCCTGCACGGTTGTGAAACTGACACATCGCACTCAGCAGCAGATCATTTGGCAAAGGTCATCTCTACTGAATGAGATGAGAACACTCAGGAATTGGGATCTTGAGCACCTATTCATTCAACCTGCCCTGACTCCCTGACACGAAAATGCTGATGGCGCCGTCTTTAGTTTCTTGGTTTTTCGAAAAGCACCCAATAGCGAGGTTCCCAAGAATACAACCCCGATCCCTGCGATTTCAGCAAGGCGTAAGTAGAAACATGCATTTGCCAAATCGGATCAATGACAATACCCGGGAAGAAACGCTCCCTCAGGAAGAGAATTTCTTGTTTTCTCCGTGACAAAGCGTCAAGGCAATCGCTCTCAAGGAAAGGGGCTTCTTTGCAACTGACGATGAGTCACCCTCTTCCGATGTCGCTTGAAGAACGTTTTCAACATATCAGAGTATGAGAATCCGCCATGCGTATATTTTATGTCTTCATCGTGGTGACTTGCTTATCCGCCCTCCAGTTAGCCCAAGGACAAACCACGGGCTCGGCGACGTTCGAGGCAAGCAATGTCTATCGAGACCAACAGTTTGCTCCTCATGTATTCGCCGATACGGCGCGGGCTGCATTCTATGGTTTCGGTCGCATTCAGATGAAGGACATGCCAACCAGCGTGGCCTACAATTTCGCCTTGGGTGCTGGCAAGCTGTCGTCGATTTTTGGTGTCGGCTCACCCATCAATGGAGGACGCAATCTCCACATTCATTTGGACACTCAGGTCCTCCAATGGCGCCTACGTCAAAAAGGCATGCTCCAAGCCTCAACCTTGCCCCATGATGTCCGCCAAATGATCTTGGCCTACACGGCGGGAGTCAATGCCTCCCGAATAGAATGGCTGCAGAATCTACCTGCGTTGGTTAATAACACAGAACCTTATGCTTTTGATTTACCCACGTTGACACGATTGCTCTCTCGTCCGATTACTTTTCAAGACGTTATGACCTATGGTGCCTTCTTCGTCGAACAAGAACCCATCGCCAGTAATGACACTTTGGCCTATGCAGACGACCCGAACGCTTCGGAAAGCCATTTGCGAACAGCATCCAACAGCTATGCCATTGGCCCGGCCGCCAGCGCTACAGAAAAGTCCATGCTCTTATCCGTCCCTCATCTGCCATTTCAGAAGTTTACCGTGCTTCGCACCTATTTCTGTCAGATCCAGGGAGGCTCATACAGCGTTTGTGGCATGAGTATTCCAGCTTTTCCTTGCATCGGTGCTGGCTTTAACCGCGATTTCGGCTGGGCCCTCACGTCAAACAACCCAGACTACTATGACGTATGGAAGACAAAAACGACGATCTCCGGTACAAGTTTCCTCTTGGACGGAAACCCCATCCCCATTCTTAAAGTCCAAGAGACCATTGACGTCTATGATTTCGCCACCAACATGGTGAAGCCCCGTTCCGTCACCCTGAAATACGCTGGCGACCTCGACACACCCATCATCCGAGAAGAATCAACGGCGCTCACAACCCCCAACGCCGGCCCCACTGAAATCTGGTATGCCAGGTCTGCAATGAATTCCGACAAGTCAGCCTGGGAATTTCTGATTCGTTTGGGGCAAGCCCGCTCTGTTGCTGATGCAGCGGACGTCCTCAAGATGAATTTAGGGGGTGGCAACTACTTGATGGCTGACTCATCTGGAGATTTGGGATATCTCTATTCCGGGCGGGTACCGATCCGTAAGAATCCCACTCCCGGGACCACATGGGCCCAAGTTCAAGACGGCAGCAATAGCGCCTATGGCTGGCAAGGAATTCATCCGGCACAAGATCTTCCTCGGGAGCGTCTGATCAATTCAGGACCCACCACTTATGTCGAGCAAAAATGGTTGCAATGCAATTCGGCAGCAAACCTGGTTCGCCCCAACACAAAAATGGACCTCAGCGATTATCCTGAGTACATGGTTCACCAACTCACCACACCGGAGACTTGGCGCCAGCGGCATGGACGAAAACTACTGGATGCCCAAGAACGGTTTACCAGTGCTGAGCTGCGTGCATTGGCAACGGACATTCAAGACATTTGGTATGACGCAGTCGCCCATTTAATCGACGGCGTCGTCCTGGAATATGCTCTTGAACAATATCCAGCAGTGTTGCAAATGATGACAAAACTGAGGCAATGGGACCGCGTGGCAGACATCCATGACACCGAGCCGGTCTACTCTCACATGATCTACGCCTACTTTGTGGAAGCTCAAAGGAAATATCAAAGCCGAACAGTGGGCGGGCACTACGAGGTCTTTCACTCTCCAGAAGAGATTCCCGATTGGGAATCCTGGTGGCAACAGGATTGGGCTATCGTAAGAAGTAATCTGGCCGCGGCAGTCATTCGCTCTGCCAACACTTATGGCGAGCTCCTCAATCCTCTCCTGCCAGGTGTCACTTTCCCCACATCTCCATGGACTCCAAACCCCTGGGGATCGTTCTCCACCCAAGTGCCAGAATGGGGCACTGCCCACTACGTGACATTGACCCCCTACACTTCTCCAAGCGATCAAGCTCTCTATCCCGCCGGTGGCACGATCAGTCAATTCACTTTAGGTTCCGAGACAATTCCTTTCATTGAAGACACCATCGTCGAAAACGCAGGTATTTTAGGTCAGTATGGCCCCTTACTCAGCTACCCTCTCGATTCTGGGGCTCATACGATCTTCCAAGTCACTTTCGGAGACGAGTTAGAAGCATGGTACTTGGAAGCCCTGGGGCCTTCAGAACTTGCGAATGATCCCAAGCGCTACGCCAATGCAGCCAATTTCGCCAACCGCGTTTTCGTCCCCTTCCCCTGCGATTTCCCCACTGTGTCCGGTCTCGCAACACAGGTGTTTAATTGGAATCTCGATACCAGCATCTTCTTGCCTTAGCCAGTTGTTCAACATGGGGCGGTCACTCAAGGCCGCCCCATTCTCGATCATCGACGTAGATCAGTGCGCGCACAGGCAATGACCTGGACTTCAAGGGCACCAGCCTTCTTAAGAGCACCAACGGCCGCAAGAAGAGTCGCTTGGGTGGTTACAACGTCATCCACGACCAAGATGCGCTGGCCAAAAACCATCGGATGAGCTTCAAAAGTACCCTGAGCCAAGCGACGCCGGGCCCGTGCATGACGGCCCACTTGACTCTGAGCCGAATTGGACCGCTGTAACCACCGGCACTTCAAAGGGGTCGATATAGCCTTAGCTAAGTCGATGGAGATGAGTTCAGCTTGGTTGAAACCACGACTTCTCTGCTTCGCCGGACTCAAAGGAATAGGGACAATGCCGTCGAAGGATATCTTCTTCCACCCCACCACCTTCCCTTGGGCTGCCAGGAGCTCCCCCAAAGGAGCCGCGCAGCTTCGATCTTTGTCAAACTTAAGTTTTCGCACCAACTCAGCCAACAAACCATCGAAAGCCCCGAGAACCACAAGGCGAGTCCAAGGGGGTCTGCGGCGAAAACAGCCCAAGCATCGACCAGCGATCCGCTCATAACCTTGAATTGGGCAAGCACAACAAAGGCACTGCGCGTCACCGTCCTGCAGAATTAATTTGTCTGTGCAGGTTAGGCAGATATTCGGAAGATCGCCCGCCGAAACCAATGGCCCACAAATCGAACAGAATCGAGGAAGGACCAAGTCAACCAGGGCGGAAGCCACCGGCGGTGAATACCTTCGCAATATTTGGAGAATTCCCATAGAAACCTTCAGCCCACGCCATGGGCTTCAGCTATCCTGGCTTATTGATACGGGGCGCCCGCATGCCTCTGCCTTTGGAACCGGGCATAGGATGGGGAATTTTCAGATGTGTACGAATTCGGCTGACATAAGACTCAACCGTATCTTCTTCCTTCTGCGGAATCTGGAGAAGTTTGCCGATCTCTTTGGTCAGCACCATATTGTCTTCAAAGGGCCATTGGTATTCCGTTACAACCTCATACACCAAGCGTTTGAAGGAGGCTTTGCTCCACAGCCGAGACAAATAGTTGAGAATGCCACAGAGCGCAGCGATCAAGGTAATCAGGGCAACAATTTGGCCCACCGTGCCCAATCCATCAACGATGCCCGCAGTACCAGGTTTGCTTGCCCCATAAATGTTCAAAACAATGGCAACAACAACACAAAGGTAGCCCATCACCACTTGATTCCGCTTGAAGACGGAGGTCTTAAGCTCTCTTAGGCGTCCTCTGTAGATGCCGAAAGCCTCTTCCAAGATGTGGCGGGGTTTCTTGTGCTGAACTGCACAACAAATGAAGAACAAACCAACTGTCGCCAAAACGAGGCCCAGGAAATCATAATCAGCATCACTCATCTTGATCTCCTTCGTTTCTTGAGGTCAGGGTAACGGCAAGGGGGTGCATCCATGCCTACTTCAACATGAGAGACGTCATTTTTATGGTGATGGGGCGGTAAAACCAAGAATTTCAACAACCAGTAAGCCAGAGCCAAAAAATTAGGCCAGAAACGGAAGATTCCGCTCCCTTCAGTGGAAGGCAACTCATCCTTCCTTATAATCACCGAGCCTTGTCCGAACCGACAAGGGACTTACCTAAGCACAAGCCCGTGAAAGAAGCCATGTGCGACCCAAGTCTTCTAACATAAACCACTGCAATAAAACATCTTGTGGAAAGACAGATGACTCATGATTGAACATGAAGAGGTAAAAAGAATCGCGGACTTAGCCCGCATCGAAATGGACCCCAGTCAGGTGGAGCAGTTCGCTGGCCAATTGGAGAAAATCCTCAACTTCGTCAGCAGCCTGGATGCCTTGGATGTGAAAGACATCCCACCCATGATGCATGCTTCCTTAGGGGGCGATGTTTTTCGCGAAGACATTGTTGGCACCTGCTTGGACCGAGCCTCGGCCCTGATGAATGCCGCTGACCACAACGACGAACAAATCAAAGTTCCCAAGACTGTCTGAGGAAATGATGCCCGAAATACATGAAATGAGCGCGGTAGATCTGGCCACTCGAGTTCGCTCTGGCGAGCTGAGTGCCGTGTCCGTGCTTGAGCACTTCAACAATCGAATCAAGACTCTCGATGGTGACCTCAACTGCTTCCTCTCCCTCAATAGCGAAAGCCAAAAGGAAGCAGCTGCCGTCGACGCGAAGGTGAAAAACGGTGAAGATCCTGGGCCCCTGGCAGGAGTGCCAATTGCCATCAAAG
>WFTN01000139.1 GCA_015485455.1 Planctomycetota bacterium
CTTTGGCACCGCGATCACAGGGGGCTTTGATAGCAATCAAGATGGGGTGAAGGATGTCGTGATTGGCGCCCCCTACTATGACCTCCTCACTTTCAACGAAGGCCGAGTCTACTTGGTTGACGGCAAGACCAAGAAAGTCATGGGAACTTTGGACGGCCCCTCCACTTCCTCCCTCTACGGAAGCGCCTTGGCGACCATTGATGATGTCGACGGTGATGGCGTCGCTGATTTCCTGGTTGGGGCCCCCCTCGCCTCCTTCGTGTTCGGTACTGAGGGGTATGTGGAAGTCATTTCTGGCCGCGACCTCACCGTCATCAGAACCCACAGTGGCGTCAATCTTGGGGACAATATGGGGCAAGCCCTCACTGCCCTGGGTGATGTGGATCACGATGAAATTGGTGACTATGCCATCAGCACCCCGGGTTATGATGGTCGGGGGCTCAATCGAGGCGCTGTGGATGTATTCTCTGGGGCAACAGGGATTCGACTGGCTCGCTTCACCGGCAAACACAACGTCGGCCTCTATGGTAAGTCGATAGCGGGCATGTCAACTCAAGACGAGTTGCACCAAGAGCTCCTGTTTATCGGTGCTCCTAATAGCCCAAGCATTGGCCCACTTGCCGGATTGGTGGAAGTCGTTTCTCTGTCCACCATGAGTGTCATTCAAACCTTGATGCCAAGGACAAGCTTCAGCCGCTTTGGTTACAACGTGGCCAATGGTGGCGACCTCAATGGCGACGGCCTCCAAGACCTCCTGGTAGGGGCTACCAGCGACAATGCTGGGGGGGTCCTGTCAGGAAGCGTTTCCATTTTCTCAGGGAATGGCTTCTTCAGCATCGGCAAATTCCCGGGCATTCCAGGTTCATCTTTGGGCCAAGCTATCGTCGGCATGGGCGACACAAACGGAGACGGTTTAGGGGAGTTCGCCATGGGCTCCTTCGAATTCATCACAGCTTCCCTTCAGGGGAGCATGGCCATCGTGAGTTACATGGGCGTTTCCAAGCTGCCAGTGCCCACCCCCTTACTCGGGCTCGTCTGGGTTTCGGGTTCGAACCTCGGCCACCCTCAAGAAACACAAGGAGCCTTGGTCGCCAGCGGTCCACCGGGCACCGTTTGTGTCTTCGGCACCTCCTTGGAATTGGGCGGTGCCGTTGGACCGATCTTCCTGGATCCTAACTCGACTTTCTTTCGGCAGTTCTTTACCATGCCCCCTGTTGGCAGCCGTGTCTTCCCTCTTGACTTACGACAGCCTTCTATTGCCGGAACCATCTTAACTGCTCAAGTCTTGACTTGGCCAAGCCTTACGGGACTTTCACCTGCCATCAACCTACTTCTCGGCCAGTGATTCACTCCCAGGACCTCACCATTCTCAGAGTGGATAAATAACCAAGTTCACAAGACCGTCCTCTACTGCTATGATGGCCTCAACCATCGCCCCTAAAGCCACCGAGCCTATAAACAAATGACAACCATCATCCGAGCCATGGCGCTTCTCTGCGCCTTGACATATACCTGCAGCGTTTCTTGCCAAACCCCCTTGCCCCTTCGCTATCAATTGAATGGCGATCAAATTTTTGGATCCTTTGGGCAGCAGCTCAGCACAGTGCAAGATCTCGATGGCGACAATATCGCCGACTTCTTAGTCAGTGCCATCCCCCAGGGCCGGGTTTTCGTTTACTCAGGAGCCACAGGAACTCTCTTGTTCACGCTTTTGACCACAGGACTCTTTGATGACTTCGGAGCCTCCATTTGCGGCTTGGCTGATATCAACGGTGATGGCACAGCAGATATAGCCGTAGGGGCTCCCGGCGACGACAACATTGCCAATGACGCTGGCCGTGTTGATTTCTTTTCTGGTGCCGATGGGGCCTTCATGACGAGCATTTTTGGTGACTTCGCAGAAGACCGCCTTGGCAATGCTGTCAGTGGCATCGATGATTTAAACGGCGACGGAATTAGCGACATTCTTGTTGGTGCTCCAGGGACCTTCGCAAACGGCTATGTCCGGACAATTTCTGGCTCCGACTTCTCGACCCTGAGTACATTCTTCGGGCCCCATCCCGGGTCTGCCATGGGCTGGCAAGTAGCAGCCTTGGATGATATCGACGGCGATGGTCTCCAAGAAATTGCCACCACCGCAGTACGGGCGGACGACAACAGCGGCAATGCGGAAACCGGTCGAGTCCTGGTCATCGCCGGCTCTGGAACAACAATCTTGGTGGACGTTTTCGGTTTAAGCGCTGGAGATCATTTGGGGCTCACATTGGCAGCTTTGCCTGACATCGACGGAGACAACAAAGGCGATCTCATCGTTGGTAGTACAAACGACTCCCGCGGAGGTCCAGATGCTGGAAGCGCCTTGGTGATTTCTGGGGGCACAGCTTCTACTTTATTCGACATTCTCGGGCAGCAACCCTTCGCCCTCTTTGGTTCCGCCGTGGCCCATGTGGGTGACATGAACGGCGACGGCGTAGCAGACTTCGCTATCGGAGCGACATTTCACGACGGCCCCGTGGCAGATTCAGGGCTCGTCTCGATTCGCAGTGGCGCCACGGGCAACCTCCTTGAAGAATTCACTGACACCATCTCAAGTTCCCAATGGGGAGCTTCCATCGCTGGTTTGGGCGACATCAATCAAGATGGCTTCTCTGAATTCATCGGGGGGCGCCCCAATTCATCCGGCACACAGATATTCGCTGGTAGCCTTCGGGTCATGTGCTTGGGAGGTGTGCGCTCCTACGGTTCCACGAATCTTCCCCCGACGAATCGCGTGCTTTTTTGGGAACCAGGCCCGGAAGCAAATCGAAGCAATGGTGATTTCATTATTGACGGGGCCGATCCATTCGACTTGGGCGTCGTCGCCGTTAGCTTTGCCCCAGGGGAATTAGACTTCTCTGGTCTGCCGGTCTTGCTGAATACGGCCCCCACCCTCCTCATCATCAACCACAATTTTGTCTTTCAATTGGATGGCACCGCTATCTTCCCCACGGACATAGCCAGCCCTTTCCTCACAGGAATTCGGGTTTACCTCCAAGGGTTCGACGCCCAATTTCCCTACGGTGCAACCAACGGCATTGAGCTCCGCTTGCTTTGAGTACAAAGGGACGTGTTGGGCTTAGGGAGAAGCCCAACGATCAAAACACCACTTTTGCTTTATCAGGATGAACCTCAACTGAACATCACCTGATCTGACGCATCTTTTTATTTGATCAAGACTTGCACCAGACCAAGCCCCCACCTCTCCCCATGAATAGGGGCTTTGACCGGTTCTGCCCTTCCGCCACAACGATCTTCCCGACTGTAGAATTTCCTATCTTGCACAATTTCTGAGGATCACTATTCTCCACGAACCCTTTTAAATCATTCAGACTATGTGGAGAGAACCATGAAATGGTTTTCAGCTGTGACTCGTGTCGCGTTTTGCGCCACGCTTTTCGCCAGTATGGCCCATGCTCAACTTCCCTTTCGATTCTTCAATGCCGGTGCCACCACCGATGATCTACTCGGTCGCGCCGTGAGCGGCGTGGGAGACGTCAATGCCGATGGGTTTTCCGACTATGCCTTGGGGCTTCCAGGAGATGATACAAATGGCAGCAATGCTGGCAGTGTCCAAGTCATTTCCGGCGCCGATGGATCCGTCCTATACACCTTCTTCGGCAACAGCCCCCAAGATCAATTCGGCTCTGCTGTCAGTGGTGCCGGAGACGTTGACAATGACGGCTACGACGACATCATTGTGGGGGCCTTCTTGGAAGATTCTTCCTTTACCGACGCTGGCGCGGTTTACCTCTATTCTGGTTTGACGGGAAACATGCTCTACCAGATCAACGGCGATTCTGCATCGGACAACTTTGGCATCGCCGTTTCCTCTGTGGGCGACGTCAATGGCGATTCCTTTGACGACTTCGCCGTGGGAGCCTGGCTATCTGACGCCGGCGGAGTTGATTCCGGAGCAGCGCGGGTGTACTCGGGATTCGACGGGCAGCCCCTCTACACATTCATTGGTGACAGCTTCGGAGACCGCTTTGGAATCTCCGTCGCTGGGGCCGGAGATGTCAACAACGATGGAACGCCGGACATCATGATCGGTGCAATCTTAGACGACAACGGCAGCATCAATGGGGGCATGGCTCGAGTATTCTCTGGCAGTGACGGCTCCACCCTGTTCACCTTCTTCGGAACCAAGACATTGGGCCTCTTCGGCTTCAGCGTCGATGGCGTTGGTGATGTCAACGGCGACGGTTTCGCCGACGTCGTTGTCGGCGCTCCTCAAGATGACAGCAATGGCATGTCAGCTGGCATAGCGAAAGTCTACTCTGGGGCTAACGGTGCCGTCCTCCACACATTGAATGGCAGTGCAGGAGAGAAATTCGGAGAGAGCGTTTCTGGATTGGGTGACATCAATGGTGACGGCATATCCGACTTTGGGTGTGGGGCTCCGGGAGCCAGTGTCAGCGCAAGCAATGCTGGAGCGGCTCGTTTCTACAATGGTGCCGACGCCACTTTGATCCGTGCCTTCAACGGTTTTACCGCAGGCGATGCCTTCGGCACTTCTGTTGCCGGTATGGGGGACGCCAACAACGATGGTTTCCATGACGTGGTGGTCGGAGCCCCCTTCCAAGACGTGAACGCACCGGATTCAGGCGCGTCCTTCGTTTTATCTGTGGGTGGTGCGCTCACCTACGGCGGAACAGGAAACCCCTTCTTCACTCTCAACCTTGAGTTCATCAAGAATCCAAACCCGGCCCTCGCCTCTTTGGGGACGGTTCGCTGCAGCGGAGCAGCTCCCGGAGCCGCTGGTCTCTACGGAATCAGTTTGGCCCCTGCCAACACCCTCATCTTTGGGGGTTTCCCTCTCCTCATTGCTGCCGACCCGACGAACTTGCAAGCGAGCGACGCATTTGGCTTCGATCTCGCGGGTGAAGTTTCTGGTCCTGCCTTTTTGCAAAGCGACTTCACTGCGGGTGTGGTTTTCTACCTTCAATTCTTCGCTACGGCCCCGGTTCCCGCGGC
>WFTN01000140.1 GCA_015485455.1 Planctomycetota bacterium
AAGCGGTAGCCCCAAACGGCAGCGACACTATAGCCACGTTGAGCCTGACTCAGCATAGGTTTATGGGGTCTCGTCACCCAAGGGAGTTCACCGCTCTAACTTGGAGAGTGAAGAAAATGAAAACTATTGGATATTGGTTGCTTCTCTTGGTGACAATGTCAATGATGACGTTCGGGCAAGGGGGAACATGCCCCCTCCCAGGCGATGACATTTATGGGACTGGGCCTTGTTGCACCCAAGTCGCAACATTACCGACCTTTAACACAGTTGTGCTTCCCAGCGCTGGAGTCAACATGCAAGGGCAATGGGCCATGATCGACAAATGTGCAGACGTCTATGAGGTCAATCTCGATTTGACGGTTAAGATGATGCTAAACCCTGTAACGGTGCCATTCACAAATTCAGGCCTAATTGCATGCGATGATGTCTTGTTTCAAGTGACAGGCATCGACGCCTCTGGGACTTTTCAAATGGTCATTGGCACTAGCCTCACCTCAAATTATCGGACTGACTGGCTCTTGGGCAAATATATTCGGACTTGGACTGCACTAGGTGAAGACGGCTCAGTCATCCAGTACTATCGATACTTGATCTCGGGAGATGCTGTTTTCAATTCCAGCCTACCTACAAATTTGCTTCCACCTTGTGACGCCAACTTTAGCGCTGTTTCCATGCAGGGGTACATTGACTTGAGCTGCGTCCAGAATCTGCCCGACACTAGTCCCCCGGTGCCCCAAGCAAGCCTCGTTCTGTCTCACTACGACGGCTGTTTAAGCCACATGGACACACCGTTGAACCCAGCAAGGCGTATTCCAGCAGGAGGGGCAAACAAGCATGTAGGCATGTCCTACCACTTGGTTGCACCTGGAAACTTCGACTTCAATGCGACCCTGCTCTCCCCGGGTCGCTTAACTCTCCCCTTTTCGACAATCAAGGATGCCGTGAGGAGCACAGCAACACGCACCAATTCACTCAACGGATCTGGGCCCATATGTGTCTATGAAGGCCAAACTGCGGCCGCTTCCACGAACTCCAGCCAAAGCTGCCTTTGTGATTCCGCACCTACGAATCGATACTATCACCAGGACATTCTCGGGTCTGTTCAGGGATGTACCGGCACGGGTACGAGTCAAATCTGGAAGAGTATTCCCCTGGCGCCAGAAATCCCCACCGGGTTCTTTCAACATCAGATTGGAATTTGGAACTCTGGTGCGCGATGGGACGTTCACCAAGTAGCACCCTTAGTCATTCTGGGAACTTTCCAATATTTGGACCCATGCTACGCGGGTTATACGCAAAACGAAAACAGAATCATCTATGGCACAAATTCCTTCTACTTGGCAACCTCAAACCAGCCAACTTTGTTTAACGGTGTTGGGCCCACAGACACGATGATGGATTTTGGCGACAACGTCGGTCCCAGCGATCTGCTCACCCTTGGAGCACCTGGGTACACGAACATCCTTTGGATGATTTCTAAGCAATAGGAGACAGCGATGAAATTAACAACGATGCTCATAGTAGCTGTGTTATTATCAGTGCAAGCGTCGAGCCAAGTGACAAGGATGGTTCCATCCCCACCATACCCAACGATTCAGTCAGCCATCAACAAGGTGAACAACGGCGATACCGTCTTGGTTGCAGCCGGCACCTATCTGGAAAACTTGGTATTTCCGGCCAAGGACTTCCAACTCATTGGTGCGGGTATCGGGCAAAGTATCATTGACGGCAATCAAACTGGTGCTTGCCTGAGTTTTCGCTTGGCGGTCTCAAACGCTATGGAGGTTCGAGGCTTTACTCTCACCAATGGTTCGGGGGAACTTACTCCCCTTGGTTTTTCGATGGAACGTAGAGGGGGCGGGATCTACATAAGATCACCAGGGGCTGGCCTGCCCCCAGTCGAACCAACATTCAAAGACATCGAAATCACTCTTTGCACTGCCGACTCGTCCTCTGCAATCTACTTAGACTTCGCAGGGAACGTCAAGTTTCTTCGATGCAATGTACATGGCAACACAGCATACAACCCCATCACATTCACCGCCACAGTGGGAGCCGTAGGTGGCCTTACGAATCCGACATTCCAGGACTGTCGGTTTGCCAATCATCATTCAACAACGGGCTCGATCATTGTGGTAGAAACACCTTCATCGTTCATCAGCTGCACTTTCGAGAATAGTAGCGCGCAAGGGGTTGCAGGAGTCAACTCAATCGTCACAGGGGGCTCAATCAACCCCGTCTTCCTTGTGATGAAGAATTGCAAATTCATTGGCCTCACTACAACATCACCAACCTCTACTTGCCTGTGGGCAGCCAACTACGTCAACACAGTCATTGAAAATTGCCTTTTCGCCAAGAGTTCTGGCGGCGCCATCATGGTTCAAGCGGGGGTCGGAAACCGAACCATTCGCAATTGCACTTTTGTGGACAACCAAACCAACAACGTCCCATCGGGCGTCGTAGCATTTGGCGCATCAAACATCCCTGGAACAGATAACCTCCAAGTGGAGAACTGCATTTTCGTCAACAACACAAAAGCATCTGGAGGAGTCGAAGAGCCTTTCGTTTCGCCAGCCGCAACGACAATTACAACTTCCAACTCTGTCATCGAAACCCCTGCCAACTCGGCCGCGCTGATCAAACCAACTTTCGTCGACCCTTCGAATGATGACTATCACTTGGCCCCCGGGTCTGTTGGGATCAATGGTGGCGACTACACCAATCTCATGCCACCGGCTGTCAATCCTTCGTCGATCCTCGATTTGGATGGCAATCCCCGAGTCCAATTCGGAGTCGTGGACATGGGCTGCTACGAAGCAGGTCATATCTCTTATGACAGTTCTGCGGCAGGGCGTGTGGGCGAGACTATGGGTGGACCCTTTGAT
>WFTN01000141.1 GCA_015485455.1 Planctomycetota bacterium
GTGGGCGGGTAATTCTGCTATCAAGGAAACCGGCGAAGACGGCTCCATGATGGGATATTGCTATGAGTGGCAAGAGCTTGTCTACGAAGAGATCGCTTCTTGTGTGCGGGCTCAGGGCTGGAATCTGGTCAAGATTAACATCAATCGAGATTGGTTCAGCGAGCATCATGCTGTTGTTGTGTTTGATGAAGCTCTCATCAGCCAAGAGGAGCTCTTGACTAAGACAGGCCCTGGTGCTTACGTCTTGGACGCTTGGCAGCGAGGGCATGCGGATGTCTTCACTCTCGAGAACTGGCTTTCAATTCCTGTCATTGTGTTTGAGACCGCTGCTTTGGAGGTAGAACCTGGAGTTCATTGGCACCCCTAACCTTGGGGGCAAAGGGATTGGAATGCTGTCCGATCTCTGCCTTGGTCGTCCCTCATTCTCCTTCTTTACCCTCAGCCATTTATTCTGCAGCCTGGACATACAAGATGAGCCCAAGGGATTGTGGGGCTCGGGCTCATTCCTAACTGCCAAGGGTGTCTTCTTACTATGCGCGACCGTTCAGCATTCCATTCCAGTAGAACTTGGGCAAGAGACATTTCTTGAGTTGATACATGGTCCATCGTTCTTTGGATTGATCAAAGGGGAAGGTCTCCATGGGCGTGGAGTTGTAGTCAAATTCGGCGAGGATGAGTTTGCCGTAGCCTGTCACCAAAGGACAGGACGTATAGCCATCATATGAGGCTGTCATTTCCTTACCCTCTACCAAGGCTTGGATATTTTCGGCGACGACAGGCGCCTGCTTGCGAATGGCTGCACCTGTTTTGGACGTGGGCAAGTTACTGGCATCTCCCAGGCCGAAGACATTGGGAAAGCGGCTGTGCTGTAGGGTATGTTTATGGACTTCCACCCATCCTGTTGCTGCTGCCAAGGGGCTTTGTTTGATGAAATCGGGGGCGCTCATCGGTGGCGTGACGTGGAGCATGTCATACTTGATGATCTTCTCCTTATTCGTTTCCACGTTTTGAAATACTGCTTCTTTGGAATCTGCTTTCACTTCAACCAAGTTCTCTTTGAATTGGGCATCAATGCTGTAGCGCTCGATTACTTCCATCAGACTATCGGCATATTTTTTGACGCCGAAAATCGATGGGCTGGCAATACCAAAGATCACTTCTGACTTTTGATCGATACGGCGACGTTTGAAATTGTCCGCTGCCAAGTACATGATTTTCTGCGGCGCTCCACCGCATTTGATGGGTGTGTTGGGATGAGTGAAAACAGCTTTCCCGCCCCGAAAGTTTCGGATGTTCTCCCAGGTTGATTCAACTGTTTCGTAGCTGTAGTTACTGCAGATACCGTTTTTTCCCACCTCTCCTTTGAGCCCTTTGACTTTGTCCCAGTCGAGTTGGATGCCGGGGGCAACGACCAAATAGTCGTAGCGTACGTCTTGGCCGCCAATGGTCTTGAGGGCGTCGTTGTCCGGATCAAAAGTCGCAACTGAATCCTGGAGCCATGTTGCACCTTTTGGCATCACACGAGATTGGTCTCGGACGGTGGCTTCTTTCTTGGCGGCGCCGCCTCCTACCAAAGTCCAGAGAGGTTGATAGTAGTGCTTGGCGGAAGGTTCGATGACGGTGACTTCGGCGTTTTTGAGTCCGCGGCAAAGTCGGGCTGCCACTGAGATTCCTCCAGTTCCTCCGCCGACGACGACAATTTTGCATGAGTTGTCTGGTGACATTCTGAGCTCCGCTTGATCGTTCTTGTGATTCTGTTCGATGTCTTGTTTCGTGGGTTGCGATCACGGTCCATGGGCACATCCATACCATTCGCAGTTTTGGGGTGTGATGTCTTGGCAAAGATCACGGCTCCAGACCTTGACCATAGAGGGCGTCGTGCAAATTGAGAAGTGAATTGTTGTTTTTCGGGTTGGACGTGGGTGGGGGTGGGTTTTCATCCTCAATGAATCCAGGTGCTTGGGATTCGACATGAAACCAGCCCGCGACTTTCGTCGTGGGCTGATTTTTTTGGGTGACGAGTTTTCGGAGCATCTATGGTTTGCAAGAACCGGGGTGCTTGCCTTGGATGCTCGATATTACTTAGTGGCCGTGGTCATTTTCGTTACCAGTACCAGCGACCTTGACGGTGCCAAAAACCTTTGCGGCTACGAAGGTCAAAATGGCCGCACCGAAGGATCCAAGGGCGCCCATCTTGGCGGCATCTTGGATTGCTCCAGGGGTGAATGCCACCGTGGTAATGAAGAGGGCCACCGTGAATCCAATGGCGGCGGCGCAACTGAGAACAACCAGGTCTTTCCAAGTCATACCCTTCGGGAAGCCGAAGCCAAGTCCCTTAGCGGCGATCATGCCAAAGAGTACGATTCCAAGTGGCTTGCCAATCAAGAGCCCGCCGATGACAGCCCAAGTGGCGACTCCGGAAGATGACAACAATACACCTGCGTTGAGGAGGCCGAACATTCCTAAGACGATTTCCACTGGGTTTTTCATCCAGTGCTCGAAGTGGGAAAGGGTGTCGTTCTTTTCGAGTTTGCCCCAATCAAAAAGGCCCGTGTCAGTATGCGCATGGGGCATGAATGGAATTATGGGTAAGAGGCCAAGAGCAGGGTGTAGGCCGGCTAGGGCGAACCCAAACCAGGAAACTGTTCCTGCGACCAGAAGATAAGGCCAAAAACTCCACAGGCGCATACGTTTGAAGACCACGCAAATGATCATGGAAGCGACGGGTAATAGGAGCCATATGGGTTCTACTGGAATATCTGGATTCGGATAGAACGCTGCGAGGATGACTAATCCAAGGGCGTCGTCGGCAATCGCTAAGAGTAGGAGGAATGGAATGGCCGGATGTCCGGCTCCGAAGACGATGCGGGCGACCATGTAACTGAAAGCAATGTCTGTGGCGCAAGGAATGGCCCAGCCATTACTGAGATCTGAGAACGAACCTGACATGCTGGCAATGAGGCAGTAGATCGCCGCTGGACCTGCCATGCCACCGAGTGTAGCTAAGAGTGGGGTGGCTGCTTTCTTGGCGTTGCTCAGAGGCCCCCCCGGGAATGTGGCTTCCCAGACTTCTTTGCCGGCGATGGCAAAAAACAGAGCCATAAGGATGTCGTTGATCAAGTAATGGAGGGTGATGGATTTTTTCTTTTTGCCACCGTGGCCGTCACCTTTCTCCGCATGGTCCGTTTCCTTGCCATCGGCCAAAGCCCCGGCCTCTTCTTTGAGGCCTTTGGCGGCTTCTTCAGTTGTTGCGTGAGCATCGCTATGGTCGTCATGCATGACGGCTCCGACGATTGTGTCTTCAACGAGAACCGTATGGAGGAATTTGCTGTATGACCCTTCATTCATGTTGGCCCAAAGCAGCGCCGCTACCGTGCCGATAATGAGGAACATGGAGTTGTCGAGCAGGAACTTGATCTTTCTGCGCATCGTGTATTTTTCCATTTGCCCAGGGGGCTGCCACTATTTGTCCAATTCGCTTTTGTTCTTAACACATCGAGAGCGAGGGCGATAGCGCTTGAGAGAAAGCGAGAAGAGAAACAAATAGAGTCTGGGAAATCAGTTATGATCGTTGGGGGGAGAAACGACAGTGACGCAAGACAGTTTGACATTTCTTGGGACCGGGACTTCATATGGTATCCCGCAAATTGCATGCAGGTGTTCCGTTTGCAATTCGGACGATCCGCGCAATACGCGGAGTCGTTGTTCCGCCGTTTTGAAGGCCCAGGGGCAAAATCTCCTCATTGATGTGACTCCTGATTTTCGTTCTCAGGCCCTCAGGGAGCAACTTGTCCATGTTGATGGCGTGTTCATCACGCATGTTCACGCAGACCATGTTTTTGGCCTCGACGACCTGCGTCCCCTCAATCTCAATAGGGATGTCCCGACTCCGGTCTTTGCGGATGCGGAGAGCTGTATCCAACTGCGAACGATCTTTTCTTATATTTTTTGTACCGAGGAGCGCAGGCCGGGGATTCCCTGGTTGGTCTTGCGGGAAATCAAGGCAGGGCAGTCTTTTCAATTGGGAGGAGCCAGCTTCATGCCATTTTCGGTGGAGCATGGACGGTGGCCTTGCTTTGGGTTGCGCTACAAGGATTTTGCCTACATCACCGACGCCAAGCGGATTCCCCGCCGATCTCAGGCAGTTCTTTCTGGCCTCAAAAGGCTTTGTCTCGATTTGTTGCGGGATGAACCCCATCCTACCCACATGTCCAGGGCTGAAAGCCTTGCGGCGGTTCAAGAATTGGGGGGGCCAGAAACGTGGTTCATCCATATGGGCCATGAAGTCGATCACACGCCCTTTGAGCGGGCATTGCCGGAAAACTGCCATTTGGCTTATGACGGTCTCAAGATCGAGGTGAATCCATAACTCTCTATGGGGTATTCTTGTCGCTCTCCTGGTCCAGAAACGCTTGTTCGATGAGGCAGGGTGGGATGGAGATTCTTGCCAATTTCACTTGTCCCGATTGCCGTGGGCCGTTTTTTCGCTGGAGGCCCTGCTTCATCACGCCAAACGTGATGGTCCATTGAGCATGAATGCAGGCACCTTCGACTTCTCCGGTGTCGGCATTCAACCCAGAAGGAAGATCGAGGGCGAGAATGGGGGCCTTGGCCTGGTTCATCGCTTGAATGCACTGGGAAATGGGATCCCTGGGGGCTCCTTTGGCACCGGTGCCTAAGAGGCCATCCACCAGGAGCGCAGCATCCACGGCAGAGGATATGACCTGGCGAAAACCTTCCTGAGCGCCGTTGATGACTTCTATGCCCCAGTCCTTGGCAAACTGCAAGTTCTTGCCAGCGTCAGAATCTCTTGTGAATGTACTTGCGTCCCCTGCCAGGATAATCCGAGCTTCAATGCCGTGGATGGCCAAGTGCCTTGCCACCACAAAGGCGTCTCCGGCGTTGTTTCCAGACCCAGCAAAGAGAAGGCAAGTTCTGAGGGATGATTTCGCCATGATCTGGAGGCAAAAGTCGGCGGCTTTTTGGCCAGCATTCTCCATCAGGATGAGGCCGGGGATTCCCCAATCCTCTATGGTCTTTCGGTCTAAGGTGCGAATGATCTGGGATGGCAAGGATGGCTCGTTGTTCGAGGTGCTTGAATCTGTCAAAGTCTCACTTCCTTTCTGATTGTGTGGTTTGACAACCTCACTGGATTGCGCTTGGACATAACAACGACTTCAGCTCAGGTGAATCGATGTTCAGCACCGTGAATCTCTTGAGTCTGAATGGTGCAAACGGCCTTCAAGCATCAATTTGAATCAATTCATGAGGAAAAAGCAAATGGCCGTTGAAGCTCACTTTTTATCGACTATAGTGCGCGGCCGAAGAGGGAAAACCTCGAAGCAAAACGCTCTTTGACAATCAGGACCGCGGGGATGCGAGTGGGCCTAAGCGATGATCTCTCACTGTCTTGTGAGAGGTGTTCCGCTCTGGGACGCTCAGCTTAAAAGACCTAAAAAAAGTTCTTGAAAGCATGACTGAGAAGCAGCATTATCCCCGCCCCTGAAAGCCAGGGAGACGACACCGCAAACGGTCGAAAGCCTTTCTAAAAAAGGGCTTGAAACTCAGGTGTCAACGCGCAACAATGCGCGGCCCAACGAAGTCGGTGCAAACCGTCTCGTGGTGGCATTGATCTCTTATAATCGAA
>WFTN01000142.1 GCA_015485455.1 Planctomycetota bacterium
AGGATGTCTAGCTCGGTATCCATGCGCCTGACGAGATCATCGGTCGACCGCGTGAAGATCTTGGCGTCAGCATTCTTCCCCAGATTTTTCAACAGGTCGTCGCCATTTGAAGCTGTCCTGCGGGCAAACTTTCCAAGCAGACGCCGGAGACTCTGGCCGTGGGCGAGATCGCATTCTGCTGAGATCGGCAGTAGGCAGGCCATTAAGAGTACCCATTTTTTCATCATATTTCCGCCTTTCTATTAGTTAAGGGCTCGGTCGAAGAGAAAAAAGGCCGACTCCCACATCGCGTTTTCCAAAACCTCTCTTTTCACAAATTCCTTGAAACAAGTTAGATCGAATACAAGCTTGACGCGACGATCCCCCCTCATGAGGATTCGAGGGTCCAACACGCCTGTTGTTTTGATGCCCATCCTCTTGCTGGTCCTTTGGACCAATTTTGTCATCAAGGTCACGGCATCATCAGAGCTTCCTCGGCTTGCAAGACCTGCGGCATCGATCAAAATCCGAGTTTTCTTGCCAACTTTCTTGACCGTAGCTTTCCCAGCCTTAGTAAGCGTTTTCGCTATCGTTGTTCTAGTTGTCTTATGTCCAGCGGCTCTCACCGCAGACTTAGTTCCCTTGGCGGCCAGCTTCAGCGCTCCTTTGCTTATCGCTGGGCCTACTTCGACGACACTCATAGCCGCATCAAGAACCGCTAAACCAAGTTCCAAATTGGAAATATGATATCCTTGGGCATAATTCCAAAATGTTATGGTGCTGGAGTAGAGGGGTAGCAAATCGAGCACTTCTTCTTCGGGCGATATGGTCTTGACCTTCTCTGCTAGCTGCTTTGCCTTGTTTTTGGCCGTTTCCGGGAGGGCGCTCGGAGAAAGCAAGCCTTTGGCGGCCAGCGACAGCAGAATTTCTCGTCGATCATCATCCGAGAATTGGCCCAGCTTCGTCATCACTGACCTCAACTCAGTTTGCTTGCCTTCGTCGTTGACCTGCAGGAGCAGCCCGAGATATTCGCCAGCCTTGTAGGAAAGGAGATCGATCAGTCCCTTTCGTACATTGGCGTCATCGTTGTTCTCTTGCCAACCCGGCGTACGATCAATGTACTTTTGTCTGCTGGACGGATAGAAATGGTAGATAACCTCACCTACTGCCGGGCCGGCGGATCGCATGAGGGACATTCCCCATCGGTTGCTTGGGCGGCCTTCGCAGGCTAAGTCCAGCAAGTTGTTAAACATTGTGAATTCGGAGAACCGCTCTTCATCTAAGGAGAGAATCAGATCTTTCGCTGTGTCAACGGCAACAGCAAACTTCCCTTTCCTTGCCGCATGCCGGATACGGGATTCGTACCGCATTGTCATGACATAGGCACGATCGAATCGTCCCCGAGCCTTTTCGCCCAGTCTCATGAAGAACCTGCTTAAGCTATCCTCTGTTGGGCTCCCTTCCGCAGCGAGAATTAGGACATGTCGGCCAAAACGTTTCTCAATGTCCAGGAGTTTTCGGCTGCCCCAATGGTCTATGACGGAAGCCCATGACTTCAGCCCTTCAGCATTGCGCCTCGGATCGATCATGCAAAGCAATCGAACAGCATCATCTCTGTCCCGGCGAATCACTTTGCGAAGGACATCGCTCTTGCAGGCAACCAGGTAGGGGAGGGCAAGACAATGCTTCTTTGCAAGCATTACATCACGCCTTGACAGCCCGTCCATCTTGTCGACGAACTCTGGCAGCCGGCCCGACTGAATTTGGTCTAGCAGGGTGCGGCCGAATCCACCGACGAAAAGATCCTGTCGAAGTGAGGTCAAGTTGTTGCACCAATCGACTGCATAGGCAACTTCGTGAAATGCATCCAACTTGGATAGGTAGAGAAGATGGCTGATACGGCCATCGTGTTCTCTTTCATCAAGGGACGGCGGCAGGAGATGTGCCAGAAAACGCCAGTAGGCTGGTCCAATCCGACTCGCGACACCAGACATGCCAATCCGGTATTCCTTCTGAAGCTCCAGCGCCCGCCCCCCCAGGATCTCTCCTGTTGCTCCATGTTTAGAATCTGGGAGGAGGGACTCAGGCACCTCAATCTTCGTTTTGCGGGATATAGACACGGTATCCTGATCGGACGTCTCAAGGTCTGGGCGATCTTGGGGGCCGATGTATCTTCCGACGGCATCACCAAGGCCCCACCAACAGGCAGAAACGACTGCCAACAGTAGCGCAATTGCGGGTAATCGGTCTTTCACAGGGACTCTCACATTCAAGTTCGACAATCTTTATCGTTGATCAATGCGGTGTCAGTATGACCATAGCCACGATCATCGGACGTGGAACGCAATCCGCACTACGCGCACGCTATCACGATATTGTGAAAGTTTCATTTTTTTTTGACGTGATGCATCATTGCGGGTTGGCGTGAGCCAGCTTGAGATTGGGCACGTAATTTACCGCTATGACGGTGGATTGTATTTTGGTTTCCCCGGTGTTGGGTGGTGGAAAGGTCTGGCGGGAATGGGCCCACTTTGCTGTGATTTCTTTAGAGTCGTGGGTTAGGCATCAGCGGTGCGAATTAGCAAGATTACTCGCTATCTGGCGAGAGATTGGAAGCCCCCTACTGAGGTCGATGGGAACGGGAACGAATCAAGATTTTACCTGATTGTAAGCGGAAATGATCCGCGGTCTTGCTGCGTGAGCAGATAGGCAGATGTCGAACTCTGTAATGGTGTGCAGATGTGGTGTCCTAAACTCGAAGTCAGACTCTTGCAAGCGGCCATCAGGTCTTAGATCTTCAGCGTCACCTTCTTTGAGGTCGCGACCTTGAACGGATGTTTCCGAGCCCCGGATATCTCGATGCCCGTGGCACTTTTGCAGATCACGACTCCGTTTCTAAAGAGTTTTGTCTGCCTGATTCTGACCCCCACAAAGACTATAATGCTGATTCAGGTTTAGAACTTTAACCGGAAGAATCACATGAGTATTGCCCCCAAATCTCAAGACGAAATCCCAGCCGTTCACCTACGTTTTGGCCTTGACGCCCAGGAGTTGGAAGGGACTCTTTTGCTTCACAATCGGAGCAGTGATGTAGCCCGTCGGGCTTTGGCTTTCTATCTTCATGACATGCAAAGACGTGGTCTTCATCAAGCCCTTGGTTTTGTCAGTGCTGTTCAATTTGCTCGGCAGCGATTGGAGATGAGCAGAAGATTAGCCCGCACTTTGATTACTGTGGGGGCAGCCTTGCAAGAACTCCCTCTTATTGATGAAGCCTTTTGCCAAAGCAATATCTCTTGGTCGAAAGTGCGTTTGCTCACGAAAATCGCCACTCCAGAAAATGAGAAGGCCTGGTTAGAGAGAGCAGCAACAGTTTCTTGTGAACGTTTAGAATTGGAGGTGCGGGGCTCAGAAGCAGGACGACCACCGAGAGAAGATGGCAAAGGTGTGCCCACCGTTAAATTCAAGTTTTCTGCCAAGCTTTCCCCTTTGAGTCATGAATTCTTGGAGCAAGCCCGTAAGAAACTTCATGAAGAAGCTGGTGGTGATTTGGACGATGGTGAATTCTTGCAATTCTTGGCCGAGTATTTCTTGCGACAAGGAGAGCATGAGGGGCAGGAAGAAAAGACTGTCGGATCTTCTCTTTTTCAAGTGACCGTTAACCATTGCGTGAATTGCAGCCAATCTCACTTGGCAACGGATGACGGCCCCATCGCCTTGACTCAAGAGGAAAGTGAGATCGTTCGTTGTGATGGAGAAGTGTTGGGAGCCAAGAACGCCTCACCAACACCACCCTCCACAAGGCGTCGCGTCCTAGCACGGGATGGGCACCGCTGTGTTCACTGCCAAGGCAGTCGCAATCTGCATGTTCACCACATCATCTTTCGCGAAAACGGTGGGACTCATGATCTCGGGAATTTGACAACCCTCTGCAGCCATTGTCATGGCATGATCCATGATGGTTTCCTTAAAATGACTGGTGTTGCTCCTTTTGATCTCGTGGTCACGGATCGTACCGGACGATCCCTGGAGGGTGAAAGGCCTCATGTCGGGCCAGAAATTCACATGGATCCGGTCCAGGGTGGCCCACGTGGGCCACTTTCATCCGACCCGGCCCAGGGAAAGAAGCTGGGGGATCTTGTGGGCCAAGATGCGGTGCGAGAGAGCTTGGAAATTGCCTGCTCCGCGGCGCAAAGAGAGAATCGGGCGCCTCGTCATGTCTTGTTGCAGGGGCCTCCGGGCTTAGGGAAAACTTCTTTAGCAAGAGCTTTGGCTGTGGAGAGCGGGGCACCCTTCGTGGCTTGCACGGGGCCTGCTGTCACCTCCATCGACGAGCTACTTGTGCCAGAAGGTTCGATTCTCTTGATCGATGAGATCCACGGTTTGCCTCGCCAGGTGGCAGAAGTGCTTTATGAAACCATGGACCAAGGAAAGATTTGTGTGGTGGGGGCTACTACCCATCCTCATCTTATGCCCAAACCACTTTTGGATCGTTTCGTTTTGCAGGAAGAACTTCTTGCCTACGAAGACAGGGATCTTATCCAGATTGTAAACCAAGCTTCCCAAGTAGAAATTGCAGAAGAAGCCTGCCAAGCGATTGCCCGGGCTTCCATGGGAACTCCCCGAAAAGCCCTTGCTCTTCTTGCTTCCGTGGACGATTTGCGCTTGTCCAAGGGCGAAACCAGGACAACCATGGCTCTCGTTGAAGAGACTCTTGGCCGCAAGCGTTTGGATAAACTGGGCTTGGGCCCTCGTCACAGCCAGGCCTTGAAGATTCTCAAAGCTCGCAGAAGTCCCACTGGCCAAGCCAGACTGGCGGCCCTCATGGGCCTTGACCGTGATGTCTTGAGCTCGACCATTCAACCGGACTTGCTTCGTCTCGATCTCATTGACGTCACGCCTCGGGGTTTGGTGCCGAGCCCCAAGAGAAGATTTCCTGCCACCTATGTCGCAAATTCTCTCCAAGATGCGAGTCAAGTGAAGGAGCCCTACGTGCCATTATTAAGTGCGACACTCGTGTCAAACAGTTTGGTTGAGGCCTTGTCGGGTAATTTTTGACTCTTGGGAAGGAATTGTCTTGGATGGGGCAGAGGTATAGTTGAACCTGGGAGACAACGTCATAAACTGGACTATGCAAACGGATATGACCCCCAGGGAAAGCTTTCTCGCCGCCTGCAACCAGCAGGCCGTCCCGGAAATCCCAGTTTGGCTTATGCGCCAGGCTGGACGGTACATGCCTGAGTACCAAGCCATACGCTCAAAAGTCTCCTTTCTTGAGCTCTGCAAGTCTCCAGAACTTTGCTGCGAAGTGACGATGCAACCCATTGACATTTTGGGTTTGGATGTGGGGATCATTTTCTCTGATATTCTGTTGCCTCCTGAGGCGATGGGGATGAATCTGGAATTCACAGACAAAGGCCCTCAATTGGGGGCTCCTATTCGAGATTTGGCGGCCGTGGAAGCTTTGGTCGATTTCGACCCCGTGGAGAAAACGCCTTGGCCCGCCGAGGCAATTCGCTTGACTCGACCAGCAATCGGCGATCACCGCGCCCTCATCGGGTTTGGGGGGGCTCCTTTCACCTTGGCGTCCTACATGGTCGAAGGAAAAGGTTCCCGCAATTACGAAAACCTCAAGAAGTTGATGTTTGGTGAGCCCGAAACTTTCCATTTGCTCATGGACCGCATCACCGACAACCTGGGTGCCTATCTTCGTGTTCAAGCGGAAGCTGGGGCCGATGCCCTTCAGATTTTCGATTCCTGGGGGGGATCGTTGTCTAGCCGCGATTATGCCACTTTTGTGCAACCGCGCATGAAGCGTTTGATTGCCAGCCTGAAGGATTTGGGCGTCCCTATCATTTCTTACGTGAATGGCTGTGGGCATCTTCTTGAATTCATGGCCGATTCCGGAGCTGATGTGGTGGCCATTGATTGGCGCATTGACGCTGCGGACGCGATTAAGATTGTGGCAGGTCGTTGCGCTATCCAAGGAAACATGGACCCTTGCGCCTTGTTAGCCAGCCCGGAAGCCGCAGCGAGGGAGACCAGAAAGACCCTCCAGGAATTCGCTGGGCACAAAGGATTCATCTTCAATTTGGGTAGTGGCGTCCTCAAGTGGACCCCCGTTGCATCGGCAAAAGCTGTGGTTGACACGGTCCGTGCCTGGCAGGGATAAATTTTGATTTTCGATAAGCAGACAGCCATCGTCCTGTTGGAATCGGGGGAGCCCTCTGGTCCTCAGCAGGTAGATGCTTTTCTGCGAGAAGTGTTGGGGGACAAAGAAGCCACTCCCCTTCCTTTGATGAAAAGAATGATTCGGCCTCTTGTGGTCGAGACCACCCTGGCGGAACACGGCGAAGCCTACCGCAAGGACTTCGACCAAATCGGGGTTGATTCTCCTTTGCAAAGAGTCTGCGGCGGCCAAGCTAACGGGATCGCTGAAATCTTGGGTTGCGAAGGTTATGTGGTCATGAACCATGGCAGCCCAGGGGTTGGCGAAGCTGTTGACCTCATGATCAAAGAGGGCATGCAGCGAGCCATTCTGGTGCCCATGAACTCCTATGGCGTTCAAGTGTCAAATAACGCCACCATGAAGAAGTTCGAGGAGCATTGGCAAGCAGCTCAGAGGAAAACGGGGGATCTCCGTCGAGTGGACCAATGGCACCAAGATGAAGCAATCCACAAGACGCTGGCTCACCATTTTCACGAAACCCTGAGTCTGATTCCGAAGAATGCTCAAGTGATTTTCTTGGCCCCAGATCCCGGCGGGGCCCAGGCCAAGGCCGATCCAGAGGTCGAAAACCGGGTTCAGGCCATGATGAATCGCATTCTTGCTCACCTCGACCTGAACCAGGATGCCCATCTCGCTTGGCTACCGAGTCGCCTGCATCCTAAAGGGCTGGAGCCCCAGGTTGATTCTCTCGTCGATTCCGCAGTGAAGAATGGCGTCGGGTCAATCGCCCTTGTACCATTGGGTTGGGCCTCGGATAGATTTGATACTCTTTGTAGTATAGACATGCATTGCGGCCGCTTGCTGCGAAGTCACAAGTTGCACTTGTATCGAGTGCCGACGATCAACGATCGGCAGGAGTTCTTGATGGAATTGGCTAAGCACATTGCCAAGGAATGCGGAGAACACACAGCATGAGCAACGGTGATCTTATCTGCGTCATTGGTGCAGGCATCTCAGGTTTGGCCGCGGCACAGGAATTGGTGGACCGTGGCAAGAATGTCGTTGTGCTGGAATCGTCCCACCGGGTTGGCGGTGCCATCGAAACTGTGAGTCATGATGGAAAGCTCTTCGAGAATGGCCCCAATTCTTTTCCCTCGTCTGCCACAGCTATTCTGGACCTGGCCAAACAGGCGGGCGTCGATCGAGATCTCATTCAGGCCAATAGTGCCGCTGAGACCAGACTTCTATATCACAATCATCGATTGATGAAGATCCCAACTGGCCCGAAGGACCTGCTAAAAACCGACCTTTTCTCCTTGCCACAGAAATTGCGAATCCTGTGGGAACCGTTTGTAGCCAAGCGCAAATCCACACTTCCTGAAAGTGTGGCCGAATTCTTCTCAAGGCGATTCGGACCAGCTCCAACCCGCACCTTGATTGATGCCTTTGTATCTGGCATCTATGCCGGAGACGCCCGCCAAGTGGGGATTGAGGCCACTTTTCCTCAATTGAAGAAGATGGAAGATGAACACGGCAGCGTCATTAAGGCCATGCGCTCGCGTAAGAAGACGGGTCATGGCAACAAGATGACCATCCAAAACTTCAAGCACGGTTTGAGCCAACTCACCGAAGGCTTGGCGAAGAATTTGGGCGACCGCATCAAGCTCAATCGGCGGGCTAAGCTGTTGAAAGAAAATGGTCGGGATGGTTTTACCCTCACCATCGAAGGGCCCAATGGAATTGAAGAGCTTCGGGCCAAGCAAGTTGTTTTGGCGACCCCAGCACAAAGCGCTGGATTGCTTCTTACTGGTGTGAGCCCTATTGTTGCTGATCTACTTTTCGATATTGACTATGCTCCCATTGCCAGCGTTCATGCTGCATTCCCAGATGATGAATTACGGGAGTTACCTTCGGCCTTCGGATTCCTTGTGCCGCGTCCGTCGCGGATGAGAACCCTCGGTTGGTTGTTTACTTCCATGACGTTTTCTGGTCGTGCCCCGGAAGGTGTGCAGACCCTCAACGGTTTTATCGGTGGAGCTCTGGATCGGGAAGCTGTTCACGCGAAAGCGGAGGCCTTGCGCTATATCCTCTTGGGAGAGCTCTCCTTGGCTCTCGGCATGACTCGATTCCCTCAACCTTCCTATTTCAATATTGTCAATCATGAGCCTGGTTTGCCTCAATACATGGTGGGCCATGCTCAGCGGGTGAAGGCAATCAATAAGCTACTCAAGGATAGTCCCGATTTGGCCTTGGCCGGCAATTACTTGGCTGGAGTTTCTCTCAATGACTGCATCAAGAAGGGCCGGGCCGCGGCTCACATCTTGATCGGTAAGCCTGAAACCGCACTCACGAAAGAAGGAGCGGCATGACTGAAGCTAACAATGCACTCCTGGTATTGACGCCACTTTTCTACATGGCAGCGTTCTTAGCCTATAAGGCGCGGCTTGGCTCGAATCGTACGAAGAGATTTAGCCGTCCCATCTTAGCAGTGGTGGCGGCCTTGGCCTGCCATTTCGCGTTGCTCTATACCCGTGGCCGTATGATTGGCCAGCCATCATGGACGACCTACTACGATACTTTCTCGGCCCTGGCGTTCTTAATGACTCTTACCTACGCCCTGGTTGAGATTGCCTGTCGCAATGCATCCACAGGATACGATTTTCTGCCGGTGCCCTTCGCTTTGGTGACTTATGCCGCGGCGTTTGGTCCTCATGTGCCTAAGCGCAATCCCTTGCTTGATTCTGATCTTTTTACCATGCACACGGCACCGGCCATCGGTGGTATTGCGGCCCTCTTGGTGGGAGGCTTCTACGGTGTTCTTTATTTGCGTCTAGCCCGGGCTATGCAACGAAAGAAATTTGGCGACCTTTTTCAACGCCTTCCAGATATGGACACTCTGGCCCGCATGAACTATGCGGCTTTGGTTGTTGGTCTTGTTCTGGTTACCGCTGCAATCGGCTGGGGAGCCACATGGTATAGCGACGTCTTTGATCAAGTCGACATCTTGCAGCCCAAAATAGCATTCACTTTGTTGATCTGGGTTGTTCTTCTGCTTCCCGTAGTGGGGCGTTTCTTTTCGCGTTGGAGCGATCGTTGGACGGCGATTTGTTCGGTTGTCATTCTTGTGCTCACGAGTTTGAGCGTCGTGGTTTCGATGTTGCCAATCTTTGAATTTCATGGGCATATGTGATGCCAACGGAAGCCTGCAATTCGCTGTTTATTCTCGGTATGAATCACCGGGTAGCTGAAGTGGGCATACGTGGCCAGTTTTCTCTCTCAGAGACTGACCGGGTTGCCGCCCGCCAGAAGTTGAACTCTGGAGATTTGGCTGGCAATGTCTTGCTATCGACCTGCAATCGTACGGAACTCTATGGTGCTCACCTTGGGGGGGCTCAAGAGCAAGACGCCTATAAGTCTCTCATTTTTCCTGGCCTTGAGTCTGGCTTCGAGCCCTATTGGCACACCGGGTGGAATACCGTTTTTCATTTGTTTCGGGTGAGTGCTGGCCTTGACTCGATGATTGTCGGTGAAAGCGAAATTCTTCGCCAAGTAAAGCTCGCTTTCGAAGAGTCGATGAACGCCCAAGCCTCTGGGCGTATTTTGAGCGATCTCTTTCGTCAGGCATTGGAAGTGGGCAAACGGATTCGCACGGAGACTCAGATCTCTATGGGCAGCGTGAGTGTCGCGGCAACGGCTGTCAAACTTGCGGGGAAGATTTTTGGTTCTTTGAAAGATCGGAAGGTCGTCATCTTGGGAGCGGGTGAAACTGGGATTCAAACCGCAACTCATCTGCGTTCCGCTGGCCTAGCCAATTTGACCTTGCTCAACCGAACCGTTGAGAAAGCCGAAGCGGCAGCCTCCCACTTAGGCGTCATGAGCGGAAGTTTGGATGACCTCAGGAAGTGGGTGCAGGAAGCAGACGTGATCATCGGAGCCGTGGAAGCCCCTAAGCCTTTGGTCACCGCAGACTGCCTTGATGGAGCACCTTCCAAGACGCGGTGTTTCATCGACATTTCAGTGCCCCGGTCGATGGAGGTTGGCATCGCTGCAGTGCCCGGGGTCTTCCATTTTGACATTGATGATTTGACGCAGCTGATTCAAGACGCCATGGCCGACCGTAGCCAAGAAGCAGAAAAGTCCAAAGAGATCGTTGTTGCCGAGGTTCATAAGTTCTTGGCCAAACAGCATTTCACAGGCATCGCTCCCTTGGTGGAGGAGATGCGCCAGGCTTTCGATGAGACTCTATTGTCAACCCTCGGCGATGCTGCCGCCGCAGAATTCGCCAGTGAAGCTGAGAAACTGGCGAAACGACTCTTGGGTGTGTCCCTGAAGACTCTCAAACTATCCAGCCGGACTCACGTTTCTGTTGAGCAAGTCCGGGGTGCTTACGAAGTATTCCTTAAGGATTCCTTGTCATGATGTTGGAAGATCATAAACCCATTCGCTTAGGAACCCGGGGTTCAGCTTTGGCACTTTGGCAAGCTGAGACTGTCCTTGATCTTCTTTCTCGGGAAGCCCCCATGCGGGACGTTGATCTCATCAAAGTAAAGACCCTGGGCGATCGTCGCACGGATGTCAAGATCGCGGAGCTGGGGCGCACAGCGGTTTTCACTGCTGAGTTGGATAGCGCCCTCCTCAACTCTGAAATCGATTTGGCCGTTCACAGTTTGAAAGATCTTGAGACTGCGGAGTTGCCAGGCATGAGCTTAGTAGCTGTTCTTCCTCGCGGTCCGGTGGAAGATTGTTTTGTTGCCTCATGTCCTTTTGATGAGGTCAAAAAAGGGGCGCGGGTCGGCACCGGAAGCGTCCGCCGAGCAGCGCAGCTAAAAAGGCTTCGACCCGACTTAGAGATTGTTCCCATCAGAGGCAACGTTCCAACCCGCATTGGTTTCGTTGATGATGGTTCTGTCGATGGCATTGTCATGGCAAGGGCCGGAATGGTTCGTTTGGGTTTGGCTCATCGAATTGCCTCGGTATTCGACGTCAATGATCTTCTGCCCGCCGTGGGGCAGGGAGCCGTGGCTATTACTGTTCGTACCGATGACACCGAGATGAATCGCATTGTCGGGGGGCTAAATCATGCAGCCACTTGGCGCATTGCTCAAGCCGAACGCGCTTGCTTGCGTAAATTGGGTGGGGGATGCAATGTGCCCCTCGGAGTTTCCTTCGCCTACGTGGGCGATCAGATGGTGCTAAAGGCGAAAGTTTACAATGTTGATGGTTCTGAGGTTGTTGAGGCTGAGCTCGCGTTTGACGCCGAGTCAGATGGCGCCACCGCAGGTTTGCTTGTGGCGGAAGAACTCTTGAAAGCCGGATGCGCGCGCTTGTTTGAAAGTTCGGAAGAAACCGAAGACAAATGAAACGACCTCTTTCAGGACAATCCATTTTGGTCACGCGCCCAGGCGAAACTGGAGCCGAACTGGCTTTGATGCTGGAGGGGTTGGGGGCCCACGTTGAGCACGTTGCGGCCATCGAAATTATTCAACTCCCTTTGCCTGCAAACGTGACAGACCTCACCGCAGATGTCGATTTCCTTATTCTGTCCAGTGCCCATGGCCTTGGCAGTGCTTCTCATTTGGCGCTATCTTTGGCAAATGTGTCGGTCTTCGCCGTAGGAGAAAAAACGGCGGCATCCGCGAGAGAACAAGGTTGGCTTGTGGAACCTGCACACGAAGGTGATGGCATCGGGGGCCTTGTCGAACACTTGCTGACTTTGGATATCCAAGGAAAAACATTCATCTGGCCACGAAGCACTTTGGCAAACGACGAGGCGTTGAAAAGCCTCAAGAACGCTGGCGCTATCATCAGATCTTTTCCTGCTTATGAAACCAAGAATCCATTGGTGGATCACCCAGTCGATCTGAGCCAACAAACAGCCATTGTGTTTGCCAGCCCCTCGGCTGTGGCCCACTTAGAGCAGGTGACGGCAAACGAAGTCTTAGATGAATCGCGCAAGCGATTACGGGCCTTGGCCATTGGCAAGACAACAGCCCACGCCCTGCGAGAACGAAATTGGTCGCACATTGATGTGGCAGCGAAGCCCAGCAATGAAGGTCTCTTGGCACTTGCTTTGGAATACCTGACGAGCAATCCTCATGGTTGATTCTGTTGCTGAACAGATCGGCAAGAGGTTGAAAGAGCTGATGCCAAGCCAAGTTGCTTCGCAAGTCGTAGAAGTATCTAAGAATATCGATGGGCTCTTACCAGAAGAGAGGCAACAGTCTGCCTCCTATGGTGACAAACGTCTCCTTGAATTCGCCACGACTCGAGTTCTGCTGCGGAACCTGATGAAGGACTTGGGGCTGAAGGCCCAACCCGTTCTCAGCGGCAAGAATCGCGAGCCCCTTTGGCCAAATGATGTCGTCGGGTCGATCTCTCATTCTGGTGGCGTGGTGATGGCGACTCTGAGTGAGTCATGTCATCACCGGGCTCTTGGCATTGACTTGGAGATGAGAAAAGGCCTCGACCGCAAGTTGTTCGAGAAGATCCTACTACCCGAGGAAGAAGCTCTTCTCTTTGGGATAGAAGAAACAGAAAAATCTCGTTTGGCACTTCTTTTCTTCTCCGCCAAAGAAGCGTTTTACAAAGCGCAGTTTCCCATGACTGGCTTGTTCCTCGGTTTCCATGCCCTGCAATTGAGTTTGCCCGATTCTGATTCCAACCTCTCTTTCATCATTCACAACGAGCAAGTCAAAGAAAACCTTCGACCGTTCTCGACTCAGATCAAAGCCCAATCCACCGACAACTTCGCCATCGCCTCTTGTTGGATTGATCAGCCTCTATGAAAACCGTGAAGTGGTACACCCTGTTCTCGGGTTGGCGGTAGATTCGAATATTGTTGCTGATATACTGTAGTCGCAGCCGAAGCGAGTTGGAACTTGGCCTTGGTGTGCAGGAAAAGAGCTACAGGATTCTGAATCGGCAAGATTGCCGAGATGTATTCCGCTTTGCACTACAACATTCGCTTTGATGATGTCTGGAGGTGCACCGAACCATGGCCAAGAAGAAGAAACGCAAGAAGCTTGGCAAAGTCGCGGAACGCTTGGAGAAAGCCCTTCGCTGGTTGATGCACAAGCAGGGACCAAAGAAGGATCTTGTTGCGAAGTATGCACGGCGATTTAGAGTCTCGAAGGATGACGCTTTTTGGGAATTGGCAAAATTGGGCTACTACGATGAAATTCAGATTGAGCGCTACGAACAAGACGGGATTGAGTGGGAATACCGAGTAGACCCAACTTGTGATTTCGAAATGAAAGTGGTCCCTGTGGGAACACCTGAACAAGACCTATTCCGATTCTAAGGAAAAATGATGGCTATTGATCGACTGGCAAGCGAACTTGTGAAACGTGCCCTCAAACTCCACTCCCTTAGGCTTTGGATGGAGCATGAGGTCGATGATGCCATCGCACTCGAAATCCCTGGATGCGAGAACAGCTTCATCGCTACATTCACTGGCGGCCCAGCCGGTATGTATGGCCTCACAATGCATTGTGAGAAAGATGCACTATCCGCCTTTCGCAAGCACCTTGGAGATGAAGAACTTGGTGCCCAGTTCTTCGAGAAGATCACATTGCTGTGCGTTGGCATGGACACTCTGGGGCGCATCCCCGGGCACAAACGCAAAGTTCTGACCGCTGGGGGATTTTCGGCCCGCAAAGAACAGAACGCCCCCGTATTCATCAACAAGGAGGCACACCGCAATCCTAAGGAGCCCAATCGATCCGCCCAGAAGAAGCTGCTCTATGCAATTAACGCCGTTATTTTAGCTCATGAGCAGGGGATTCTTAAACCTTACGATATCTTCGGGGATAAGCTCCTCACCCTGAAAATCGAAGGATCGGCCTACAAGCCAACAATTGAAGCGCGCTATGTCGCCGTCGATCCCGGCACGGACGAGGGGCATTTGAGCCTCGAAGATTGCCTCGAAGCCCGAGAATTCTTGCCAACCTTGAATAGTGCTTGGGAGATTGGCTACGCGGAACTGACTTCAGAATTTCTCGGTGAAAGCAACGCAGCCAACTACCTTGCTATTGTCAATCAGGTTGATGGGAGCGTCGTTCACCTGGTCACTCCGCTGGACAGAACACCTGATGAAATTGTAAGACATATCATCGACGCCATCACGGGGGCCACTGCCGAAGGCACTGATGGTTTCCCCAAGGAAATTTTGGTTGACGACAAGGATATCTTAGTTGCCATTTCTGATGCTATGAAACGCTTAGAGATCCCGACGAGCTATGTCTCCTCGCTTTCTGAACTGACGAGCTTCAGAGACTCCTTTGAAGAGTCCATTGGAGAGTTTCTTCCTTGCGATTTTCACGATTCACCTGATGAGGAAACCTGCGAATGGTGGCGACAAGAGAGTATGGGGCTTTGTCATTTTCTCGGAACTGAGTTGATCAATCTCCGCCGAACGGGAGACCGATTGGAGCGTTTGTTCTTCGGGCAAACAGCTCGAGCAATCGACTTCCCAGAAAACTGGGGTACTATTTCAAACACCGCAATGATGGAATGGGCGGGCCAGTTCCATCGTCCCACGAAACGGTCTAAGACTGTTGCTGAGATCCTGTTGGCGTCTGACAAACTGAATGACGCTCAAATGGAGCTTCTTCAGACTCGCAGCCTAAACCCGATTTCGTTTTATCGGATCGAGGCTGTTGAAGCGGGGGAGTCGGTAACGTTCTTGGACATTTTCAGCGGGGAACGCCACATTGTCCATGATCTTGGTCTCTCCAATACATCTCCCTTGGACCATGTTATTTGCGCCCAAGTTCAGCCAATCCGTGAGTGGAAGTTTGCGATGATCTACAGCAATGCGATCCCGCTTTTTAGGATCGACGGCGCCTTGAGTCACTTAGAGTCTCTTGGACTCACCTACGACAAAGACGGAATAACCACGAACAACCATCTCATTGGTCGCTTATGGCCCTGGCTGGTAAAGGACTTGGATGAGATTCCACAGATCCAGAAAATGGTTGAGCGCCCTCTCGATCTCAAAGGCCCCGATGACGCCCTCCCTCCCGAGCTTGACGCCTCAAGAAAAGATTTCGCCAGGGGCAATTGAGTCCATCCAAGAATTCATGCGCCAACATAATCTTGATTGGCTCGACACGAGCATTCCCGCTTTGGACGGCAAGACCCCAAGGCAGGCAGCAAAGATCCCTGAGATGCGTCCTGTGGTGACCCGTCTCATCTTGACCATGCCTGATGTCGGTGGCCCAGCTGGCCAGTCCGTTGCCATTGACCGAGATGCTCTACTAAAAGAAATCGGCTTGAGCGTTCGAGATTGACATCTGCGGAAACCGGTCTGTTTGTATTGTTGAGAGTTGAAGATCATAATCCTTGAGCCAACACATGGCTTTCGACTATTCGAGAGGTGCAAGTTCTGACGCCCTCATCTGTCCCCACAAGCCTTGATTGAGAGTATGCCGCACTCTAACCAACGCCCTGAGACCTTCGTTTATGTTGGCTATCCCATTGTTCACGAGAACAATCCCCATGTCCGGATCACGATTGTTTGGGCGAACAAAGAATCAGAAGACGTCGTCTTAGTCGAATCTGCTGCAGGCGGTCTTAAGTTCTATCTCAAAGAGAGGTCGCTCACCTGCCTCAAGAAAGACCAAGAGCTAACACTGAAGGCAAAAGTGGCATCGTCTGTTCCCGCCTACAACGTCTCGCTCTTCTTTGCTCTCACTCCTTTCTTAGCGTGCCAAACGCTTGCAACGATCGCGTATGCAGCGTGCCACGCGGTTCTGGTCTTTGGGTTCCAGTTTGATGCTATCGAGTTTGTCCGCCCATGGTTGCGCTTTCGAAGCGAGTTGTTTCAGCATCTTGGTGATCGCGGGTTCGGGGATTCCATTTCTTTTTCCGAAGCTGAGGAAGTCTTTGGCGCGAAACTCGTCGTCCTTGGCACCTAACTTCATGGCCATGTGCTGATCGAGCCCTTTGTATGCTTGAGTTGTCAGCAAATCGTAAGCTGGCGCGAGTTCAACGAGACCACTGGTGGGTGACCGCCAGAGGCTGACATTCTTGGCGTGCAGATCACCGTTGCCGATGATGTAACTGAACGCGTATAGCTTCAAGAACCTAAGAGTTTCAACCATGGGGGCAGTTGCAAATTCGCGGATTCCGTCAACGATCTCTTGGCAAGAAATCTGGTATTTGCTGGAGGGATAACGATCAAGAAATTGGCAGCCATCTTCCACATGTACTTTGGTGGGGAACTCACGATCATTTTCAAAGACTCTGTCGAATCGAGTGATGAGTAGGCCTGACTCTCCGGTACGATCATAGACAATTTTAGCATCGTTTACCTCAAGGCCGCATCCTCTTGCCATTTTGAGGAAGAACTCTTCGTTTTCGACGATTCTTGGAAACGCGGGAGGGCATAGCTTGAGTATGTGTGCTTTTCGGCGTGATCGGCTTCCCAATGGAAAGGTGATCATAGAATCCGAAACCTTCTCTTGCACTCCATGCGTTTCACGGGCTCAACGTGCAAAGCGGATTTTTAGGTCGTCCACCACAACACGCGCCTTCAGACTTTGGAACTGATGCGTCAAGCCTGGAAGAAAGACAAAGACGAATTGATGAGCGTCGAGCCGTCCTAAGCACCAAGGTCTTATTGACTGCACTCGGTGGGTGATCAAGTGAACCGGTCCTTTTGAGACAGTCGTTCGACTTAAAGGACCTTGGCCACAACCATGAGGTGCTGAAAAAAGAGAAAGGTGACGCCGATGCAAGGAATGGCTCTGACAACAGCGATCCACCTCACTGACTCTTCTTTTACTTGCTTCACCTGACGGAACATCTGAATCATGACCGGCACAAAAATGACAGTCAAAGCTATTGTGACAGTTGACGGTGTTAGGAATCCGGGGCCCTTTTCTTGTATGCGGAGAACCGCAAGCCAGACCCACCAAACTCGAAACATCGTGCCGGCAAGAAAAGCTACGGGCAACCACATGTTCACTCGCTTCGTTTTGGCAAACAACAAACATTCAGTGATGATGGCTGTCACCAGAAGGTAGACCATGGGAAGTAGGAAAGGTGTGATCATGTGTCGCAATTTTTTCTTATGAGTAAACCATGCTAGGCGCCCTGAGGAGTCGCCACGGTGCCCATAATGACACGCCGCAAGTTCCTGCGCAAGAAAGACGTTTCCTTGGCCTGAAGAGCACAATCGGTATGTTGATTCAAGCTTCGTGGCAATCGTCTTTCGTTGTTGAGGTAGCGATAGACTTCGAAGTTCAGTTGGTTAATAAAGGATTTCGATCAGAAACAAAGTAGAAGTCTTGGGCGCTCAAGGACGTTTTGAAGCCAATCAAGATCAGGAAGAGGGCAGTGAGGGATTTCATCTTGTCGCGGGGATTTCAGATGGCAAGCAGACTTTGGTGGGCCAAATATTACTCCCGGCCGGACTCGGGAGTCGTGGTGTTGAATTGATGGTAAAGATCACCGAAGGCGGCGGTGAGCCAAGCGTGACTTGGGTGCACTTTGACACCGAAGGCCATTTCTCTCATGCCTTTCGGGGGGAACTCACTCACATCCAAATCGCGCCGGGAATTGGGCAGGAAGTTTTTCTCCAAGACGACCCAGGAGGCACAAAATATCTACTTCTCCCTGGAGCGGCGGATTGGACCAGGCCGTGGAAGAGAATAACAAAGCGGCCCTCAACAACTCTTCGGCCCTTTTAGCGCAAAGAAACTGCCCGCCGTATTGGCGTGGCGGGACTTTGGGCTGAGAGATGATCGCCACAAAACGAGGTCTTGGGAGATTACTGTCTTCGAGGATTCACGCGCTTAAACACAGATCAAAGATGGCTTGACGCTGGGAGTTAAGACGAGATCTTTCGCGTGAGCCTCTATTCGATATCGTGGACACCATCGAATTCGTCGCCACATCTTCGTCGGCGTCGGCGTCGGCGTCGCCAACGCCAACGCCAACGCCAACGCCAACGCCAACGCCAACGAGTGGCTTCTGAAGAGTTCTATGAAGTACGTTTGTGCTTTGTTTTTGAGCAGGGGAAGCCCCCAAAGAAGAATAGGTGCGGTATCGTCGTCGTTTTCATATAGTTGCGGTTAGAGTGCAATCTGCTACTCTAAGAAAAGGCTAAGACAAGAAAATCTTTCATAGTAGAGAGGCAATCCCATGAGAAACCTAAAGTCCGTCGTGTGCTTGTTTTTGGCTATCGCCGTGATGTCTGTGATGAGCCACGCTCAGGCGACGATAGCCTACACCTTTGACGGCGACAGTGCGTACGATTTCTTTGGCTCTTCAGTCAGCAATGCTGGAGACGTGAATGGGGATGGTTTTGCTGACCTCATTGTTGGTGCTTATGGAGACAGCACCAATGGCACTGATAGTGGCAGCGCCCAGGTTTTTTCTGGTTTCGACGGCAGTATTCTCTACACCTTTCACGGTGACAGTTATGACGATGAGTTTGGCATTTCAGTCAGTAATGCCGAAGACGTGAATGGGGATGGTTTTGTTGACCTCATTGTTGGTGCCTATTTGGACGACAACAACGGAAATGCAAGCGGCAGCGCCCGGGTTTTTTCTGGCTTCGACGGCAGTATCCTCTACACCTTTGACGGTGACAGTTCGGGTAATGGCTTTGGCATTTCAGTAAGCAATGCTGGAGACGTAAATGGGGATGGCTCTGCTGACCTCATTGTTGGTGCCGCTTCGGGCGGCAACGGCGGAGCTCAGAGCGGCAGCGCCCGGGTCTTCTTGGCGCCGACCCCGGCTGTCCTTAAGTACCACACGGGAACGGCATTTTCTCACGGCCTCGATTTGAATTGGTTCCCGGATGCCGCAGATCCATTGGCAGTCACAGGCACTCTTGTCTGTGATGGCGCAACTCCTGGCGGGCTTGGCATCATCGGTCGGAGCTTTGCTCAAATTGATTTCTTGTTGTTCGGTTACCTGCCCTTGCTCATTGCCATCGACCCAATCAATTTTATCGACAATGGTAGCTTCGGTTTCGATCTCGTGGGTCAGTTGACGATTCCTGGCGCCTCTCGCCAGAATCCTTTCTTGGCGGGTTTCCATGTCTACTTACAGGTATTTGAAGTAAGCCCACTGATTTCCTCCTCTCCAGGGCTGCGCTTTGTAGTGGCACCTTAGACCTGCTACTTCAGGCATTCATGAACTCGTGGCCGCCCCTGGTCAAGGTGTGGAGCAAAGAAGAATCGCCAGCAAGAAGGGGCTTGACAATGGAATCTATCAGATTCGCATACCCCGACCACGATTTCATGAATAGGTCAGGCCCTGTCTATGCACTTGTGTCACCCAGACGTGAGAACGGTGACCTCAAGGCGACTTGCCCCAAGGGCACAAGGGTGTCGGCTTACACCCCAAATGTGTGCCCCAAAACCAAGGAATCGCTGCTCAAAAGCTGGCAAGTTCAACTCCTCTCCCCACCCAATGCTCAGGTGTTCAAAGTACAATCCCCTATCCGCCGTCATGTCGGCGAGAAATTCGTCGAAGGGGAGTCCCCACTGCGTGGACAGTTGGTCCGTGTGCCGGTCGAGTTGCCCGCGTTCGGCGACCGCTGGGTGCTGGGCAAAAGCGAAGACCAAGATACTGCGGTGTTGCGGCACCGACAGGCAAAGCGTGTAGGTGGCAAAAATTGAGCGGGTCGCAGCGAGTTGTTGGGTGAATTCGGCGGCGTCTGTGAGCACCGGGTTGACCACGAGCACCCCCTGGTTTGTAAGCCGCTGCCGGCAGCGCTCGAGAAAATAGACAGCGCTGATCCAAGCTGGTGTGCGCAGCTGCTCGGCGATATCCACCAAGAGATAATCGACTGGTGATATCGCAGTTTGGCTTCCGTTTTGCCGGAGATATCCTCGCGCACCTAAATGCTGAACGCGCCTTCCTGCTGAATGTGAATCTGTGTTGGTCTTGGAGGGTGTTTGCTCGTCTATCGCGACATAAGGATTTTCTAAATGCGGTCTTTTTGACCTCTTGTGCGGTTCTTGCGTCACATTTCGATTACTTTGTACGCCATGTTGTTAGATCTGCTACTATGTAAGCGGAATAAACGGGCGAGACTACACCATTTATCTTGTTTACTGAATTGCAATTAATTCTTAGGAGAGAAAGAATGTCTGAAGTGTTTTGCAGATGGACATGCTTAGTTGCGGTGGTTGTTTCAGGGATCTGTAGTGTCCCTGTCGTTGCACAGACCTTGCCGAATCTCCTGGAAATCGATGAAACCGAAGTCATCAGCGTAATGACGCCTTATGATCTTGGTGATGTCGATGGTGACGGATGTGATGACATTGGAATTGTCGCGAGGGCAAATGGGTTTGCTCCGGGATTGCCCTTTAGAGCTGCGGTCTACTCGGGGAAAACAGGCCAATTGATCTACGATCTTTTTCCTTGGGCAAGCAGTGGCGTCCTTGACAAGTTCATCAAGACACCTGATCTTGACGGTGACGGACTGGCAGAGATTGCCTACACATCAAGTGGGTTTATTGGTTTCCAATTCAGGGTCATATTGAGCACTTCTCCGACGGTTACCACGACCATTCCCCTTGGCAGTGCATTGGGTGGACAAGAGATCATTAAGTCAGTGGGCGATTTGACCGGCGACGGCGTCAGTGATTGGGCAATAAGCCGCGCTAATACCTCGCTGCTGGGCCTTGCATCTAGTCATATCGATATTATTGACGGGGCCAATTATTCCGTTACGAGTTTCTGGGCACTCTTCAACGTTACACTGACGCCTGGGGGCTTAGTTGGGATTGGTGATGTGGATGGCGACGGTGTCCCAGACATCGCGGCAAGTTCCGGGGAAACATCGTTCCTGGCACCGAACGGTGGAAGTGCCTCTGTATTCTCGGGGCAAACAGGCTTGGAGATCCGAAGTTGGTTTGGCCAAGCCGGAGATCGATTGGGGCATCAATTGATTGGTGTAGGAGACCTTGACGGTGATGGCGCCACGGATATTGCTGTTTCCGAACCATCGTCAAATGTTGCATTTCCTTTCTCTGGTCGAGTCCGTGTTTTCTCAACTAACACTGGTCTTGCATTGCTTGATTTCCAACCGAATGCAGGTGAGTTAATTCTTGGAATCTTCGAAGCAGGTGACCATGATGGTGACGGAATCAAGGAACTTGGCTTGACTATTTTCAATTCCGCGACGTCGACGGTAACACGTGAGTTGCGGTCGTGCGCCGATGGCTCGACCATTCTACAGCCGGTGCCTTTTCTTGTTGGTGACCTCAATGGTGACTGGATCGATGACCTAATCGGGTTGGCACCCAATGTACCATCAGCGGGACAAACAAGAATCACAGCATTTACCTTAGTTGGTGCAAGGGAATACGGTTCTTCACCCGGCGCCCCATCCTTCAAATGGGAGCCTGGAGTCTTAGTGCCGACGCTTGGATCTATGGCGCTAACCGGAGCAGCATCGTTTACTTCAATTATTGGAATTGTGAGTTTCGCTCCTGCTGACACTCTGGTTCCAGGAACGCCATTTCCGTTGTTTGTTTCAGCAGATCCTGCTGACCTCTACGGAACTTTTTTCTTCGTGACAAATTCTCAAGGTGAACATTACGACTTTGTAAATCTGGCTCAGCCAGGCCTGAGTGGTCTTCGCGCATACATTCAATACGGAGTGTTGGGCGCAGTTCCCATCACCACAAACGCTATTGAAATCTTGTTTGGACCATAGCGCCCCTATATCGGTGCCTCTTTCAATTGAAGTCATCGACTGAGTCATCGGGGACAGAGAGCGTGCTGAGATTGAGGACATCTTTGAGCCAAGCGTGACTTGGGTGCTCTTTGACACCGAAGGCCATTTCTCTCATGTCTTTCGGGGGGAACTCACTCACATCCAAATCGCGCCGGGACTTGGGCAGGAAGTTTTCTGCACGACGACCCCGGAGTGCTTCAAGCCAACCAGGCAGTTTCCACCAGTCACTTTCGGGAAG
>WFTN01000143.1 GCA_015485455.1 Planctomycetota bacterium
CCCTGACTTTCACCGAGGACACCAAGAAACGGCCAAGAAACTTAGACTCTCTCTACGATTCCAACGTCCCCGGCTTTGGCGGGCCCTATATCGATGACTTAATCGGGGGGCGTGATGTCAACGGCCAAGGGTACCGTTACGACCCTTGGAAGAAGAAGTACCGCATGAAAACTGTGGGTAGAACAAAGATCATCTTCACCAGCGCTGGCCAAGACGGAAGATTCGGGACCGCAGATGATATCAGCCGTGAAGTAGACGTAAGGCCAGTCTTGAGGCGCATCTCCCTGGAGAATCTGGCTATCCTCAATCTTGCTGTCTCTTCCTACAACCAAACGAACCTCAAAACGGCTCCCCTGTCTCAATCAGTTAGCACCGCTCAATCAACCTTGGTCAATGGGGGCTATTTGCCAAGGGGTGTGGACTTCAGCAAAGATGCCTTTGGTGACCGTTATGTTTCCAGTGGCTCCCCTGTGGTCCAGTTCTCCTCAAGGAACTTTGGCACGCCTGGATCGGGTTCCAATAGCAGTGGAGCTGGACGATGAGTGGAAAGGTTGCCAAGAATCGGAAGCACGCAAAACACCATCACTCGATCATCATTGTTGACGATGTCTATCTTCGGCTCTACCAAATCGCAAGAGAAAATGGGGCCGACGTCATTGTCGACTCCCACGCCGTCGATCTCAGGCAGCTCGAAAACTCCCCAAGACGGGGACTCATTGTACTTCTCAGCAACAACCCAAAAATTCGAAACTTAGTCCTCGTGTTGCGCGAACCGACTTATCGCACGCAGATTGAATTCTTACCCCAAACCGGCCGCCGGCACGCCATCAAAGCTCTCAGTCGTTTGGCCCAATCGTCAGGTTCTGAGTTTCCAGTAATCGAAAAGCTCGCTGCCACAACTCTGCGTGGGTCCCCGGCTCAAGCTTGGCATCTTTCCATCGTTCGAAGTGATGTGGTGGATGAAATTGCTGCAGAGCTTGACAAACAAAAAATCAAGATTCGCAAGATCATCGTCGATGAAGAAATCACCCGTGCATCAGCCCTCCACTTCTGCCAATCGGGAAAGGAGAAACCAGACACCGTTTTCGTTTCCGTCTCTGACCAATCTTTCGATCTTATTTTTGTGCTCAAGGGTTTGGTGGCATTCTCCAGACGTATGGCCATCTCCCAGGGTAGTGAAATCGGCAAACGAGTTGCCAGTGAACTCAGGCGCACCAGTGTCTTCTTTCATCGCAAGTTCCCGGAAGCCCAGCTGAGCCGCGCTCTTGTCCACATCCAGTCCGAAGAAATCGCCGACTCGGTGGCGGAAGAAATTCGCTTAGCCAACCAAATCGATTCCGTCGAGTTGGTGCAAACTAAAGCAATTCGGTGTTTCGATTCGGTTGAGGCGACATCTTCTGATCTTTCCACCCTTCAGGCCTTAGAAGAACTCAGAAGCAGCGAGATTAAGTCTTTGGAAGGGGTCGACACACCTGCTAGGCGCCAAGCCAGAAGCCGACGTCGTTTCGCCCCCTCCGTAGCTCTCGCTTCCGTCATCATTTGTGGCCTCTCATTTTTCTATCTCCTGACCCTGGACGCTGATCTCTCCAGCCAGAAGTTCTTGGCGTCCTCAAGGAAAACGGAGGTCGCCATGGCAAAGGACGTGGTGGATTCGTGGAATGAGATTAAGCAAAAAGAAGCGCGGGTTATACAAAAAGCGGGACAGATGAATGACATCTTGAAAGACAGTTTCCCTGTCGCCCACGCTCTCATCGGCATCGCCAGAAATGTGCCCAAAGGTGTCCATGTGGACTCAGTGGAGTTCTTCCAACCTCCCCCGGGCTTAGACGAACCAGAAGAAATAGCATCTGGATGGAGTGGTCGCATTGTTTTCGTGACCAACCAGAACTATTTCAACTCAAAACCACTCATCGACCAAACCACGAATGCCTTCAGGTCTGCAAGATTCTTGGAGGGTTTTCAACAGCAAGTCAACGTACTTCCTGATTCTTTGCCTTGGAAGAAACAAGAAAACAAGAAACAAGAATCCTGCCGTTTCTCTATCAGTTTCAAAGGGAGACAAACATGAAGACAGAACCACGATTCGATTTCAAGCGAATGACTTTGGTCTTCATCCCAGCGATATTGATTCTTGCCGTGTCCGGTGTACTCGCCTCTCCTGAGCTCAATGAGATCGCCGTGCTTCGAGAGGAGGCAATCAGGGACACCAAATTGATCCGCGAAGCAGAACGGGTAAGACCCCTGCTCAAGAGCTTCAAACAGAAAAAGATCGCGGCCATCGATGCGGTGGATAGTTGGCTCAAGAACTCGATCCCCGTGTCAAGAGACCCGCGCATGTTCATGGCCGACATTCGTCTGGCCGAGCTTCGTAGCGGCTGCAAAGTGGATCAATGCCGAGAATACCTGAACATCGCGTCTGACGACTATCAAGACGAAGACACAAATGAAGATCAACAGAAGGGAACCACCTGGAGCATCACCTTGCAGGGGAGTTTTCATGCCATCACGAAATTCATGATGCTCATTCAGCGGGGCGAACGCATCTACCTCACGAAAAAGTTCGGCCTCTGGACCTCGCCATCGGGGAAACTCGAGGCCGAAGTCAGATTGCTGGCCCCCGGTTTGCATACAGGAACAAGAGACGAAGAAGGATTGAATCAATGAGTAGGAAAATGATTGCCCTCCTAATCATACTCACTGCCCTCTGCGCCTACGTCAATCGAGGCCTCATCTTCGGTGACGAATCATCGAGCTACAAAGAGGATGAAAAGAGCGAAGATCTGGGAACAAGCGACGGTGACTTGTCAGAAAGTGAGTCCGGCCCAAAGAAGCAAACTCAAGAAGCTGACCGGACTTCCGCCAACGACACCGAAGCAGTCGACAGCGAGACCTTAACACCACTCACTCAATCGGAGCCGAGCCAGCGATTGGAGGATGAAGACCGGAATGCTGTGATCCTGGCAAGCTTGTCCAGAAGAATCGCAGAACGGGAACGCCTTGACCAATTGGAGAGTGCCCAAGACCCTTTCGGGACGGTTGTGCCTCAAAACAGGCCCTTGGAGAAGAGCAACTCTCAACAGCCTTCAACCCGCGACACCGAAGATCAGAGTGTGGAAGAGCGTCAAGAAGAAATACGGCGTGAAGCGGCAAGAAAGGCTCAACGAGAGATGAAAGCGAAGAAACGCGCTGAAATCGCCGCCATTGCCATTCACGCAATCATACGGTCAAAGAAAACATCGATGGTGAGGGTTCGCCAAAGAAACCTCCGCGTGGGAGATACCATCCCGGAAACTGCGGCTGTGGTCACGAAAATTGCTTCTCGCCACATCGTTGTTCGTTTCGATGGCGAAGAGATCGTCATTCCCCTCACCCACGGAAAGCGAGTGCGACGGAAGGTTGAGGAGCCAGAATCCACTGAGGTCCAAGAAGCAAAGGCCACACCAGCTCCCACTCTCTTGGTCCCCCAAGCCGGAACACAAGGAACAACAACCAAATGAAACGAACACAGCCAATAATCACATGCTTAGCCATTGTCCTTTTGGTCTCCTGCGCTGGCACCCCCATTCAAGAGGAAAGGCGCATCGCACAGGAAGAATTCATGTTGGACAAGGCATCTAAGAAAGGTTGGATCGATTTTCGCCAAGTAAAGAACAAGAAAATCCGACAGCAGATGATCCGCCGGGCCATGGTGCTTTCGCGGTCAACAATGGCCCCTTACTATGATGGCCTGATCGCCCGCAGTGAACGACTCGCTGAACAAGCAGCAGCCACCAAAGCTGAAAAACCCCGGTCCCAAACGATCCAAGATGAAGACCCTAAAGACACGGGACCCGAGTTCAACTTTGAATTCCGGGATGCCCCCATTGAGGAGATCTGCTATCTGGTAGGCGAAGAAATCGGCATCAATATTCTTATCAGTATCGACATGCCCGAAACTGTGACTGTGAGCTTCCCAAGTATCAACGCCAAGAAAGGGCTCCAATCCATTCTTAAGAGATTTGATTACGAGCTCATCGAAGCCGACGGCATTTACACAGTCGAGCGTCGCCAAGACGCCCCCATGACCACACGTACTTTTGCTCTCAGGACTGGCATTAAGATTGACATTGCCACCCAGCTCAAACCTTTGGCGGGAGCCGGAGGGCAAATCACCATGCTGCCTGAGAACCGCGCGATTGTGGTCACCGCTACCAAAGAGGGTATGGAGCAAGTCGCCAACTATCTCAAGACGCTTGATCGGCGGCCGCGGCAGGTGGTCATTGAAGCCCTCGTTGTTGAGGTCTCCCGCACCAACTCCCACCGCCATGGAGTTGATTTCTCCGCTGGCGACTTGGAGATGTTTTCATCGGTGGGTTCCGTTGATTCCAATTTCTTACCTGCCGCCACGGGAGCCGGTAGCAATCCCTTCACTTTGGGAATCATCAATGCCAAGAACGCCATCGAGTTCATGCTTTCCGCCGACGATGGGATCGACCGACTCAATATCCTGCATAGTCCCTTCATCTCAACGCTGACCGGTAGGCAAGCCACTTTGCGGGTCATCGAGACGATTCCCTACATTCAAGCAACAACTTCAATCGGCGCCGACGGCGGCGCATCAACAGGGACTGTCACAAGTTCCCAGCAAATCGAGTTCGAAGAAACGGGTGTCACTTTGGAAGTGACTCCCAATATCGGCGACGACGACATCATTGAAATCTGGGTGAAGCCGAAAATCGAAGAATTGATCGGTTTCATGGTGGGTGTCCCTGTGGTCGACACTCGCAGTGCCGAGACCAATTTGATGGTGAGAAATGGCGAAACTGTGGTTTTGGGCGGACTCCTCAGAAACACCTTCCGCCGCACCGAGTCTGGTGTGCCCATTCTCAAGGACATCCCTCTGATCGGTGAACTATTCAAGCGGGTTGAATTGGAGGATGAGAAGATCGAACTCATGATCTTCTTGACCCCTCACATCATCGGCTACGGCTTTGAGAGCGACCCAGGCAACAATGCTCAAGAGATCTTTTTGAACAAGCCAGCGGGATTTGGCGGTGTCCGCCAGGTCATCGACCGCGAGGACGTGGAATCCATGCGTTTGGACGAGGACAAATAGCCCAGGATCTCTCTTCTTCTCAGGAAGCAAAAAGAAAACCCCGCATTCATTGGAATGCGGGGCTTTTTCTTACAGTAGCGACCCAGAAGGGACTCGAACCCTCAACCCCCAGATCGACAGTCTGGTGCGCTAACCAATTGCGCCACTGGGCCTATTGTGCTGGGATTCTATGGTGGACTGGGACAGGTTCAAGGGAAAAAGTAGATCAAACTGCTTAGCCCCAGCAGAAAACCCTCTCAAACCCAGTTTTGGGGCCATTCCCACCGGCAGAAAGTCCAGGTAGAAAAAAAGCCACCTTCCGAGAAGGCGGCTTTTGTGCTGGCGGAAAAATCCGACCCTAGCCCGACTAATTCATGAGATCGTGGTCGTCGTGTGAGAAAATGCTCCGCAAAGAAAGCTCAGCACAACGGTTCTTAGACTTCTCTTCGAAACACAACACAGCCAGGGGTGGCAGAGTGTTCGTAATCAAAGAAGTCGCCCTGCTACGACCACGTGGTCGTGAGGGGCGACTGATGCAGAGTACGGGCGCTATGCCGCCCCTGGCGGCCGCGAGGTCGTGAATTATTCGGGTCAACCCGACTAATTCATGAGATCGTGGTCGTTGTGTGAGAAAATGCCCCGCAAAGAAAGCTCAGCACAACGGTTCTTAAGTCTTCTTTTTCAAGCACAACACAGCCAGGGGTGGCAGAGTGTTCGTAATCAAAGAAGTCGCCCTGCTACGACCACGTGGTCGTGAGGGGCGACTGATGCAGAGTAC
>WFTN01000144.1 GCA_015485455.1 Planctomycetota bacterium
CAGTGCTGGACCGTCGAATGATTTCGGCTGATCAAGTTGGGGAAAGCGGTCGGTGACCACAATCATTCCCTTCTTTCGCAAAGCCATCATGCGTCGGAATCGCCGAACTCGACGAATGGTGAATCCGTACATGACCAAGGCCGGAAACATTTTTGGGGTTTGATTCTTTGCTTTGGAAGATTGAACAGACTTGAGCTTACGGCTAATGACGCCTTCGATCCATCTTCCGATCAGTGGCAAACTCATAAGGGAGCGGCCGAGGTTTCCAGATTGCTTGCCAAGATGAGCTGATTTTGCTGGACCGTAGCGGCTCACCCAATTGAGGATGTGTTCTCCCACGGTTGACTTGCCCGATCCGTCACAGCCAACAATGGCAATCATGGGGGCGAACGATTTCTTTGTGTCGCTCATTAGGAAATCCCATCAAACGTTTTCGTGAACTTGCGCAAGCTGCGACTCACCAAGTAGAGGACGTACACGAAGGCCCAAGTATAATACCAGATGGGAAACTCAGGCAACTTGTTGATGTCAAAACCTCGGGAGGCAAAGTCGCACAAAACTACGGCGAAGAAGAGAGATACCACCTTCTTGTCTTCACGTTTGATGCAGCGGCGTATCCAGAATGGATACTTCGGTTTCACCCAGCCACGTAAACGAGGCAAGAGGAAGGGGACATCTTTTGCCCATTTTTCGTGGTCTTCTGGGAATTCTTTGAGCAAGAAGGCTTCTTCGTATACCGAAATGCGTTCGTACACCAAAATCGAGACAAACATGATGAACATGGCAAATTCCCAGCTCCCTGAGAGCATGGCGATTCCCGTGAAGTTGAGAATACGGCCAACATAAAGCGGATTTCGCACCAGGGAGTAAGGGCCGGTGGTATTGAGCTCAGCAGCGACGGCTGTTTTCTTAGTGACACCGGAAGTTCCCAAGGCGGCATGTCCGCTGGTGACAATGCGAAACAATGCACCGGCCGAGGCCACAGCAAACGCGGCCCAGAACCAAGCACGATCTCCATCTACCGAGTTGAATGGTCCGGAATCTTGACGGAGATAGGCAATGAGAGCGCTGGTGATGATCACATAGTTCAGATACTTGCCTCGGATCTTGAACAAGAATTCGCCGGCTTTCGCCAACTCTTGCAGATGCATGCTGCTACTCCGTGGAACTGTGAGAGATTTGGTTCTCTCTGAAACGTCGTGCTTTCTCGTGCCCATCAAAACGACTGAGCCCCGCACCATAGCATTCAGAAGATCTTTTGGAATAGGTATTCACTCCATGGGGTGTTGTTTGACGACTCGCTTGTCCCATGCCTCCATTGAGTTTTGTTTGGAGTTTCCATTTTAAAGTCTTCAGTTACTAAAGGAGTTTCTTCGTGAGTTTGGCGAGGAGCCGGGACGAATTGTTGGGTTTGAGTTTGTGTTTGTCGTAGGTTGTCAACGAACGAAACGTATTTTGTTAACGGAAGCGAACCCTTTGCCTCAAACATCCGGCATCAAAATTCTTCCACGCATTGTCGCGATTGTTGGCTGTGATGGTTCTGGCAAATCAACCATGGCGGCGGAGTTGCTTGAACATTTGAGCCAGGAAGGGCCCAGCAAGATTGTCTATCTTGGACAGTCTTCGGGTCATATTGCCACCTATGTCAATACACTTCCGATCATCGGTCCTCGGATCAAGCGCTATCTCGTTCGGAAAGCTGATCGGAGTCATGACCAAAAGATCAAGACTCAAGACCTCCTGACAACCGTGGCAATTTTCGTGTTGTCTTTGTGGCGTGCTTATAAGTTTCGTCGCATGTTGTCTCTGTGCCGACAAGGTGTTTTTGTCATCACTGACCGTTACCCACAGGATGAGGTTATAGGCTTCTTTTACGATGGCCCAGGGCTGAAGAGGATCAACGAGGAGAGTTGGATAGCTCGCAAGCTGGCAGCTCGAGAGCGTCAGTTATACCGCTGGATGGCTCGCCATCTTCCCGCCCTTATCATTCGCCTGGGTGTTGACGCCGATACTGCTATTGCCCGCAAACCTGATCACAATTATGCCACCTTGTGTGACAAGGTCAGTGTCATGGAACGTCTGCACTTCAATGGTGCTTCTATTCTTGAGATTGACTCATGCAATCCTTCTGAAGAAGGCCTAAGGAAAGCGTTGGAAGCAGTTGATATTGTGAATATCGGTGGTGAAGTGACTACCGTTGAGTTCCCTCTATCAGGGATCTTGCCAGATTCGAAGTCCGGCATTCCTGAATTGGTGGATTGAGCCGAGGTTCCAAGCTATACATTGTCGCCTTTTTTCTGTCCTTTTCGTATCAGGGCGGACATGGCAATGGGAGGCAAAAGCGAACCGAGACAAGCGGCTACTCCGGCGCCTATGAGACCCATCCATGAAGCGAAAGCGAGGAAGGATGTGAGATAAATCACCGCAGCTGCGGCATAGATCCCCAGAACCCTCCCGGCTTGCCCCATGGCATAAGCGGCAGAACGAAGTGATGACGATGTTAGGTCAAATGTGGCCGCTAAGAGCATTAAAGTGAGCACAGGCGCAGCGGCGGTGAACTTCTGACCAACAAGCATCCGCAGGAAACCTTCACCAAAGAAATAGCCTGCAACCACAAAGCAAAGACCGAGGCCAGCACCCAGTAAGGCTGTCAGATAAGCAACGGATTTGAAATCGCTGCTCTTTTGGTGCCAGCTTCTGGTTAAGTCGAGAAGGACGACTTGCCGCAATAATGTCGCTGGCTTTGACAACAAAGTGGAAAACTGCCGGGCTAGGCGCAAGAGTCCTGCTTCTGCTGGCCCCAACAATGATCCCGCCAACATGATGGAAAGTTGCTTGGACACGAGATCAACATTGGACTGCCAATAGGTGATCCATAAGAATCGGCCCAGTCCAGGAAATTCAGATAGCTTCGCGGTCGTCACGTCCTGATCTATAATGGATTCACCGACTTGATCGCGATAGGCCCGTTTACCCGCCCATTTCAAGTACAGATCTTCTGCGATGGATGCCAGTGCAAAGACGCAAACGAAGACTATGACCGGGCTTTCCAACCAAGCGGCGAGCCCTAAGCCAACTAAACGAATGGCTGGGCTGATCATCATGCCTCTGCCCACGATGTCGAATTGGTCGAAGAGACGGAGTAGGCCGTTAGGGGTGCCAACTCCAGATGTGAGCAATACCAAGCTATATCCCAAGAGTATGGCAACGTGTTCTTGATCCAGGTTAATCAATGGGCCGATTATGGGTGCCAAGACGAGGGCAGCAGCGGTAGCACTGATGCTGGTCCAAAAGTCGACTCTCTTACATGCGTAGACAAGTCGCCTCAATGTCCGATGGTCACCATCATCATGGGAAGGAACGCCAAACTTGACGATGGCTTCAAACAAGCGGATCTTGAGCAAGCCCCGTATGAGGAGCACGTAGGTTAAGATAAGAACCACCCGCCCAAACTCAGCGGGTCCCAGTGATCTGGCTGCCAGGGCTGTGGCACCGAGGGTCATGGGCACAGCCAAGCCGCGTCCTCGTACTAAGAACCCAAAATTGCCGATAACTCGCCCCATGGGACCTTTCGCCCCCGAGTTGTCGCCAAGTTTGCTCATGGGTTCTTTCCTCTGAGTCTTCGATTCACCGACGGGGTTGTGACTTTGATCAGAGAAGATTCCTTCTTCTCTTGACGGCGATGGCATTCGACCGTCTCTTTGAATAACCAATCACGGAAGCAGAACAAAATTGACCATGTCGCCCTCCCCATGCGAGTTCGCCTTAGCACTGCTCCCTCTGATCTTTGGCAACAAAGAGAATCCCACTGTGAGGTTGTTCACAGCGGGATTCGTGATTCTTAGGAACGCAACAATGAGATCGCATTCTTTTTCTTACAAAGTCAGTAAGAAAGCTACGATATCAGACTTCTCTTCTTTATTGAGCTTGAGTTCCAAGACCAAATTAAAGAACTCAACCGTGTCATCCAAGGTGAGCAATCGGCCATCGTGCAAGTAGGGTGGAGAGTCCTTGATACCTCTGAGAGGGAAAGTCTTGATCATGCCATCAGCGGTGGCGAAGCGCCCGTTGATCATTCTTGGCTTAAAGAATCGTTCGACCTTCAAGTCATGCATAGTGTTATCCGTGAAATAGGGCCCACTATGGCAACTGGCGCATTGAGCTTTGCCAAAGAAAAGGGCTTGGCCGCGAAGTTCACTTTTGGACGCCAGTTTTGGGTCGAGCTTGCCATCCCAACGAAGTTTGGGCGCCGGTGGGAAGCCGAGAATCGACTCAAATTCTGCCATGAAGTGGACTTGACTTCCACGCTCGAGAATATTGACGCCTTTTTTGGCGGCGATGACATGGTCCCCGTCAAAGTAGGCTGCTCTTTGTTCGAATTCGGTGAAGTCTTCTACCGTTTTAAGTGCCCGCTGAGAACCGAACAACCTTTGAACGTTCACCCCTCGCAAGGTTGGTGTGTCAATGCGATGGCGAAATTCTTGGGGACGTATGTCTCCGACTAGATGTGTTGCCGCGTTGGTGTGCCCATTCACATGGCAGTCAAAGCAAGAGACTCCCAGGCTTGGCTCAGGGCTTCGCCGGTCATGGGTTGCATTGAATTGCTGCTGAGCCGTGGGGGTGACCAACAGACGAAGACCTTCAATTTGTTTCGGGTTCAAAAGGCCATTGAAGAGATCGAAGTAGTTGTTGCTTGTGACCACTTTTCCTTGGGAGACATCACCTAAGTCCGGTCTTGTTGTCAAAAAAATCGCGGGTGGGTATTCTGGTAAGAAGTGATCCGGCATGGCGTAGTCCAAATCGAAACGACTGAGGTCACGTTTGGTTTGCTTCTTGATCTCCTTGATGTGGAACTCCGGAAAAAGCATGCCACCTTCGGCATGATTCGGATGGGGCAGGGGATAGAATCCTGCAGGCCAGAGGTTCTTATCTTTGATCTCCTTGGGTGTCATTTGAGCCAGAGAATCCCAGGTCAGCCCCTGGTTCAACTTGACTCGAACGCCAGCTTGAACCCCTTTGCCTCGGGACATCTTTGCCGCCCTATTGGGGCGGTTGCTGAGGTCGTAGCGTTTCTTTAGGAGGGCGTTGTGGGTCTTGAGAATTTTGTCTTTGGCTTCTGACATGCGTTCCTTTACGGAATCAAAGGACTCGGTGCCTGAAACAGGGGCGTAGCTCGTCTTACTACGAAGGGGTGGTGTCTGGCCGTTTGCTAAGGTAGGGAAGCAGGCGGTGGCGACAAGGGCCATCGCGGCCATGAATCTGCTGAACGTCATAGGTTTGGTCTCCTTATTGAGAGCAAAGAAACTTGAGAATATCCCCCGCGTTCTTCATGGTTGTCTTTGCCCAAGATTCCACGGATAGGCGGGTTCAAGAATCATCCACGAATAGCTTTCGCTATTCCAATTGGAAGTTCCGATCGAACTGATAGGGTGGGGCTATCATGGAAATGCCAACAAATCGTCAACTCGAGTGTTTTGCCGCCGTCTTTGAAACCTTGAATTTTCGCCAAGCAGCTGAGAAATGCTATATTTCCCAACCAGCTCTCAGTGCTCAGATCAAGCAGTTTGAGCAGCTCTTGGGTATTCTTCTTTTCGAGCGAGACAAACGCCGGGTTTTGCCTACGGCGGCAGCCAAGTCTCTTTTTCCCAAAGTGGAGAAGATTCTAAGAGACACGCGGATCTTGGCTGAGGACAGTCATCGATTTGGCGAGCCATTTTCTGGGACTCTCCGTTTGGGGGTTATTCCCACCGTCGCCCCCTACCTTCTTCCCAAGACCATCCGTTCTTTGCACCGTGAGTTTCCCCAGGTGCGCTTGTCGATTTGTGAAGATCACACAGAACGTTTGGTTGAGAGCTTGGAAGAAGGCGACTTGGATGTTCTTCTCTTAGCCCTCGAAGCCGACCTGGGCAGTGCTGAAACGATCGACATCTTGTCGGACCCGTTTTGGCTTGTTGTCGACAGCAAACATTCTTTGGCCAAGCGCCAAAGAATCGCTTTCGAAGACATTGCCCAAGAGAACATATTGCTCTTGGATGATGGCCATTGCCTACGAGACCAGACTCTCGAGATATGCAACCGCGTCACCGCTAAAGGAAGCGATGATTTTCGGGCCAGCAGTTTGCCGACGCTCTTAGAAATGGTGGCCGGGGGGTTAGGCGTTTCCTTGTTGCCCGAAATGGCTATCGAAAGCGAATGTCGCCCAGGCCGAGGTTTGACTCCACTGCCTTACGGTGACATAAGCCCCTTCCGCACTATTGGCCTAGCCTTTCGCGCCTCTTCCCACCGACAACCCGAATACAACCTCCTCGCCGATCTCCTCCGCCGAGAAATGTAACGGATGCTTGCGCATTCAAAGTCTTGAATCCGTCTCTTCGGTATTGTGATGGTTGGATAGCGTATCGGATGGTGGCTCTTCCAGGGCGGATGATCCACCTCTTCGGTTTTGAATTGTTTGGCATTGACCCTAGAAGAGGTTGGTCAAAAGAAGAAACCTACAGCATCTAATCATGCTGTAGGTTCTGATCATAGTCGGGGTCCACCCGCTATCGGCCCATCCATGGGGCTCGGGATTTCTCCAATTAGGGGTTGGCAAGGACCTCGAGCCAAATGACGAATGGCCTTTCTAACTTCTCAATCTTGTAGCCCAATTTCTTATCAAACAACGAACTGGAGTTGCCTTTCGCGCTGCGATAGGCCTCGGCTATATATCCCAGAGTCCCATCGCTGAGATCTGTATTCCTGTTCGTGTTCGATCCTCCCGGGACTTTGCCATCTGTCATCAAAAATGCAACAAAGGCTCGGCTCACAAGCCATTGAAATTCGACGCGTTTTGTCTCTGAGTAGAAGGTGTCGAAACTCCAACCAAGAAGATTGGGTAAGAACTTTGTGCCACCAAAGGTGCGTGTTTTCCATCTGCGGTCTGTTCTCATCTCCTTGAGAATGCTCTTGGCTTCCCCGGCTGTGATTTGGGGTGCCTTGCCGCGTTTTGCGTAGCCCACTTCTCCAGTATAGTGGCCGCCGAACCACCAGCCGAACCCCAATTCCAACCACATGGCGTTTCTGTCATTGGGCCCACCCAGGCGACTTCTTTTTGGATGCCTCTTGTATCCCCCTAAAGGCGCATAGAGAGAATTCATCAACTGTTGAGTCAGGAGCGAGAAGAGTTGCTTCGGCCGGGATGCGGAGCCGTCATCAAACTTGGTGTAGGCAAACCAGTTCTCATGGCTGGGGTCGAAGTAAGGACGGTCGGTGGTGGAGCGAGCCGGAATGAAGTCGAACTCAAAGCCTAATCTCTCAAGGTGCTCGCTGACTCCCAGGATATCGTGGTAGCGTTTGTGCCAATCGAGCCAGACACGCTCTAAATCATAGAGGTTTCCAATGGTCCCGAGAATATCCCGTGATGAACGCACTCGGAAATGGGGCGACTCGAACCACGGCATACCGTCCCGGCCCCGTTTCGGGTGTTTGAATTCCTTCTCCGAAACCAGTCCACCTTCCCGTTTCCATTTGTAAACACCGTTCTTTCTGCGATGTCCTAAGAACTTATGCGCTCGAACAAACTGAGGGTCAATGTGAAGGCAGCGATATGCTTGCAACTTGGCCATGTCTTCCAAGTTGTTGTCGTTGGCCCACGCCACCAAGGCCCATTGCTCCTTGACGTCCTTCCGCTTCGCCTTGTCAAATCGTTCAAAGAATTCTGTGAGGAAGTCGTTGACCGTGGCGAAGTCACGAATTTTGGTCAGGGGGACTGTTTTGGCCTTCTTGCCTTTGACGGAGTAAGAAAGGCCCTGGTCGCTGAACATCAACACAGTACAGGTGATGGGTTTTCTCTTCTTCTTGAGACTGACCATCCCCCGATCCCGATGTTGCGTCGTTTGAGCCAGTCCGTGACCACTCAGCGCCCAGATTCCAACAATCAAGAACAACAACCCCTTCCACCCCTGCAAATCTTTCATGATGCCCCCTCTTTTACCTACTGAAAATGCCTTTGCCATCATCCCAAACCCGGACGCCGCAGACCATCTGTTTCTATGAACGCCAAAACCAAGAAAACCGAACAGAAAACAGAGAAAATTCTCTCAACTGAAGTGGAGGCTCATCGCAGCGGTCTTTCGCCAAAGCCCATTCTTCGCCCTCAATGCTCTCAGCGAACATCACCGTCTGCTCGCCAAGTCAAAACCGCGCCGGCGCAACAAATCACTCAAGACCGCAATCCGCCGGACCTCTCCACTAAACCTACTTAACAAGGTCTCCAGCATACTTCTCAATCGTCTCCCGAGCCACCTTGATGGCCTCCATGATGCTCACGTTCTCAGCGTTGTCTTCATGGGCTTCAAACCGATCAACAATCTTCTTGGCATCCTGAAAGCGGTCCATTTTGAGCATTCCTGCAATGATCAAGTGCAGGTGTTCGTCTCCATTCCATATGAGTGTTGTGAAGCGTTTCTTGCCGACATATGGCTCGGCGATTGTAGCCATACCCGTGAAGTCCTTCTTGTGACAGAGCAACCGGAGGCGCGCGATTTCTAACTTCACCATCGTTTCGTTTGCTTCATCTGGTTCGATGAGCGTTTCTGCAAGACCTATGAGCTTTTCGACTCTTTGAACATTTTCTTCTACTTCAAGCTTTTCTGATGCTAAATATGCTCGTTTCGTGTTTCGCCCTAATTCGTCAATCGCACGGGCTTGGCGCAACGCTTCCTTCAAGAGATAGGCCGGGATCTCGCCCGCCAGAGATTTGAGCTTTTCCACTAGCTCATTCTTGTTGTCTTCTTCCAAGAATTCTAAATAGAGACGGAAGTAGTGGGGCGTGGTCATGAGAATTCCGGCGAGAATGTTATCGGAGTTTAGGTCTAAGTCCGAGTCTTTGATGGATTGGTGGTTGAATGACCGCCAATCTATCTTGATGCCGATCAACTCGGTTCCTAACAAATCGAAATTCGGGAATACGCGAATTGACTTTGCTGCTTCAGCAACAACGTCAATCGGCCAAAATGATAGTGCCGCTTTTTCCTCGGAAACAATATGCCAGCCCTCGCGCAATTTGATTGCCGTCGCCGTTCTCGACGAATCCTGCCGGAGAACGTTAATTGGTCCAGGCTTACCAATGATCTTGATTGAATTCTCTCCGAATTTGCTTGTGACTTCATAAGCTCGAATTGAACAATCTTCCGTCATGAAGAAGAAAGAGACATCCATGGCGTCTGGCCCATCCAAGATTTCTGAGATGTCTTGGGAGACCACTTTTAAGGATCGGATGAACTCTGAGAGTGGGAGAGCTCCTACCCAAGAACAGATGTCCGCGATTTCCGCATCTGATGGATGCGCTGCGGCTGTGAAGGCACGAAAAGGGTCCATAGGCGGCTTGCGTTCTTTACCAGTTCCGAAAGTACGTAGTCCTAACTGAGGGGCAAATATTTGCCTTCCATCTAAGCTGATGAAGTGCAATGCCTCTTTTTCGTCATTGAGAATGACCATGTATGGTTCTTCGCCCCCAAGACAGCAGAGATCGCCGCTTACCTCACCCGGAAGTCTTACGCGAGTGAGTTGTTCATCTTTCCAAATCAACACTGTATTGGGATTCTCTTGGATCACGGCTACAGGTTCGTTTGGGTGGACAACGAATCCCATGGTCCCAGAAATGTCCTGTACGACTCGGCCATCGACTAAGCGAATAATCGTTGTTCTATTATATGTGGGGACGTGACCTTGCAAGAACGCCTCTGCTTCATTCTCAATTGAGGTAGACGCCAAGAGAAACAGCCGATTCGCTGTCAGCTTCCAGTTCGTGCTATACGAGTCCATGCTTGGGCGCCGATAACTGGGCATTGAACCAAGTTTAGTCCAATTGACCGTGTCCCAAATTTCTGGTTCGCCATGACGCCGATCAATGCAAATGCCATTCTCATCCCGCAGCAAGTAGAAATTCACGCAATCCGTAAGTGAGAAAACGAGTCGGTTGGATTTGAGGTCGACGACGATCAATTTTGAATCTTTGATGTAGATTCTGTAACCGTTTCGCGTGATTTCTGCATCCTCCCGCCAAAGAGAATCGTGCACAACGCCTCGAGGAATCTGTCCTGGTGAACCTTTGGTACGGAATATATTAACGCGGCAGTTGTCTCCGAGTGTCTGAATGAAGTTCTTGGAGAGGTTATGGAGCCTCGCCTCACCGTCAATCTCCATGATGCTACCCATTTTCCTCAAATCCTTGTCGAAGAAATCAACGGCCAAAGACCAATTTGCGAGAGTGCGGATTTGCACGAGCAGGCCCAGACTGGAAAGTCCAAAACGGGAACTATCTACCCATCCACCATCGTCACTAAGTTTTTCTAGATCGAAACGTTCAAGGAGTTCACCCGTGACGAGGTCCCATTTTTCAAGAGTGGTTTGTTTGTATCCATTTGCAACAGGTGGATTCTCAGATGGTTTGATTCGAATCAGGAAACTCCCATTTTGAACCAGATGAGCGGTATTGACATCTTCGCCCTGGGCAACTGTCAAGTCGCATAGCTCTTCGTCAGCCCAGATGACTTTTCGCTTCTCTAAGTCAATGACAACATGGCAAGCGTTCTTTTTTTTGTCCATGCTCGTTTCGTTCGCCATCTCAAGAAGTAGAGTTGTGCTATTGAAATGGTGGACTCTCTTTGCAACTAAGTCACCTTCTGGACGTCTTGGCCAAGTCCAATCGCGAATGGATGAGGTCGCATCCTTCTGGCACTTTCTTCGGTCGAAAAAATGGAGCGGTTCTTTGCCTGAGGTGATGACGCAGATGTGCTTGCCTCGTGGGAGCGTGACGGCCAAAACTTCATCTTCGATCCATTTTTCATTCTTCAGAGTTTTCCATTTTGGTTTGGGTTCCCAGTCCAAGAATGTCAAATTGCCATCGTGCAAGACCCACGGTACCTCTATGTTTCCTCGCGAAACGCCGAATTCAATTGAATCCCAATCTTGTTGCATATCGGTATTCCAAGAGATAGGCAGGAGCTGGCAAGTTTCAAGGTCCCATACCTCGCAACTGTCATAGTCATTTGTGACAACCATGAAGTGTCCGTTGGGTGAAAAAGCGATCTCTTCATTGCATTCTTCGAGTTGAGTCTGGAGGACGTCGATTCGTTCTCTGTTGTCGAAGTCCCAGATTTCCAATTGCACAGGTGATTTTTTGTCGGTTCGAATGATGCAGAATTCATCGCCCGGAACGAAGCCGAGGAACGTTTGATCTGCAGGGACAGTGAAATGCTTGGTATCTCGAGCCAACCCCGCTTTCAGAGTCTCAAGCGCCGCTGTGCTCGGCTCTATTTCATAGGAAGCCAACCCCAAAGCAAGGGCGCTCTGCGGAGATTTCTCTGCCAAGCTGAGACCAAGGTAGGCAAGGCTCTTAGCTTTTTCCGTCACAACAAGTTTCTTGTTTGCCACCAAGGAAGTCTTGAGGTCGTGGCTGTAGGCGATTGAAGTCCCTAGGGCGTCATTTCTCTGGTTAAAGAGGTGGAAAAAGATGGCTGAACTGGTAGAGATGACTAAGAAGAGAATGGTGGTGAGGGCAGCCACCTTTGGGTTTCTTGAAGACCAACGCCGAAGGCGAAGCAGTGGGCCGGCGGGGCGGGCTTTGATGGGCTCTTTGTCTAAGATGCGCCGTAGGTCTTCGGCTAAGTCGGCAGCGGTCTGATAGCGGCGGTCTTGGTCTTTTTCGGTGGCTGTTTCGACGACGACGCGCAGGTCTCTTGAGATGCTGGGGTTAATGCGGTCTGGGGTGATGGGCACTTCGCTGAGGATGGCCCGGTAGAGGGCTTCTCTTGTGGGTTGCTCAAAAGGGCGCTTGAGGGTGATGAGTTCGTAGAGAGTGACACCCAAAGAATAGACATCACTGCGACGGTCGATCTTTTCGTTCTCGACCCGAACTTGCTCTGGCGACATGTAAGCCGGTGTGCCAATGATTTGGCCAGTCATGGTTAAGTCTGGGCCGAGACGATCGTCTTGGCGTGCCAAACCAAAATCAAGGATGACGGGTTCACCTTCAGGAGTGAGCATGATATTGCCCGGTTTGATGTCTCGATGGATGAGCCCTGCCTCATGAGCTACATGCAGAGCATGAGCTGCCATCACCATGCAGCGCAAAGCCGCTTTGAGGGCATCGGGCCCAGGGGTGGTTGTTTTGTTGAGGGTTTTGTTTGCTACTTTTGCTGTGGCTGTCGATTCTGAGAAGTTGTGAAACTCTGATTGCTGAACATTGCCCCGCTCTTGGGCGATGTGCTGCGCCAAGGTCATGCCGGGGATGTAACTCATCGCCATATAGGTCTGGCCATGAGACTCGCCAAATTCGAAGATCTGGCAAATACCCGGATGATGCAACTTGGCGGTGGCTTCTGCTTCTCGTTTGAGGCGCATCTGAGCTGATGCTGAAAGGGAAGCTTGTTCGCCCAATACTTTCAAAGCGACCGGGCGCCCAAGTTTTTCGTCTTCTGCCAAGTAGACAGTGCCTTGGCCTCCTCGTCCCAATTCTTTGATCAGGCGATAGGAGCCCACATAGTGATCGGATGTCTTGTTTGTGCCTTCTTCTTTCTCATCTCTTGATTGATCAATGAGACGAAGGATGTCGTCCATGTCATTGTCTGGCGAAGTTATGGAGTCTGAGCCTAAATCGACCTCTGGTTGGTTGAGGTAAAACTCAATGGCATCCCCTAAGGCTCTTCGACCTTCTGCGTCGGGGTTGGGGCTGGCGCTGCCAGTTTCTTTTGGCAAGGAATCAGAATGAGAAGCGTCGCACTCTTCGTTCTTGTCTGTCATGTGCCTTCTACTTCCTCTGCAAACTCTCCTGTGGTGGGGCCTGCCTTCAGGCCTCGCGCCAAATCCCCACAATCGAGACAAACCGATCTTAGACAAATTTCCTGTTTTGTCAGGAGAAGACGGCCCAGAAGATCCAAACGAACATGAAATAAAGAGTGCCTTCAACCTCATCGTGTCAATTTTCATCATTCTTGCGGCGCTGTTCTATTTCGGTCTGCTGTGAGTTCTGGCGATGTTGCAGCAACAAGCTGAAGCCAAAGCAGTCGCGCCAACTGCCCATTTCAACTCGCGATCTCAACGGAATTGGGTCGATCTGCTGCCAACATTTTGTTCAGGATATTGCAGTCCGACCTCGCTTCGGTTAATGAGCGCTTGATCGTATTCGGCGGAGTTGGACAAGCGATATTTGGTTTTGTAAGTTGAGTGGACGCGGGAACGCTTGGGCGACATCGATCAATCTCCTGGAAGTTTCAGAAGATCCATCGGCAGTTGAGGCGTGGCGGGTGTGATTCGTGCAACGCCGCCCCGGTGCAGGTGGATGTTGGAAATAAAAAATGAACCAACTCAATAATCTGTTTATTCAAATCTTCCTGGTTGGCTTCCTTATTGGCCTTTGCCCCGCTCAGTCTACAACTGATCCGATAATCGATCTTCCCCTGTGTCAACCTAATGGGGTTGGGAGTCAGAATAGAATTCCCCGTGATCTACAAGCAAATCAGGCGCTCTGTGCGGTGAGTACGCTAAAGCGTCCCAGATTTCCCCAGCGTTGTTTTGCCAATGGTTCAGACTTTGATTCGCCGATGGCATTAAGGCGTAAGAAATTAGAAGGAAATGTGCTGACATATCTGATGCACCGAGGAAGTCTTGTGCGCACTTTGACGATAAAGGAATCTCACCCTCTCGGACTGACTACAGACCAGAAAGTCGGAATCTTCCAAAGCGCGGGCCGAAAAGGAGCTATCGTCGGAACAATTACGGCCACTGCTCCTATTGATCTGGTTATCTGTGACCTGAACAATGATGGCTACGATGATGTTGTCACCGCAAACGAGGAGACAAACAACATATCGGTCATGCTTGGGAAGAAAGACCTTCAGTTTCCTACTTGCTATCAAGTAGCGAATGCGCCCTATGAGTTGGTCGCCGGAGACTTCAATGGGGATGGCAAGATCGATATCGTTGTCCGAACAAAGGTTGCCTATGGTTCTTTCCAAATCTTGATGGGCGAGGGTGACGGCACTCTTGCGCCCCCGATCGCGACAGATCTCCCGATGAGTGACGCGCACTTGGTAGCAGGCAGAATAGGAACGAATCGGCATGAAACCCTATTTGCTGGCATTCGAGGTGCGAATGGAGAAGGCGAAATCCTCGCTTTGACCCTAAGTACTTCAGGGCAATTCGATAGGACTGTCGTGGCGAGGACGAAGCGTGAACCCCGGGCAATTATTATGTGCGCCGCCTCTGGGAACAAACCACAAGAACTCATTGCAATCGCGCCGACACTCTGTATTTACGAAATCGGGCGCAATGGCCGTTTTCGGCTACAGAAGAGATCGCAACATACCGGTTTCTCTCTGCTATCCGCAGACCTTGATGCCGATGGACACGAGGACTTGCTCCTCCTGCAAAAGGATGGACCACTACTATTTCTTCGAAGAATGAACCGTCAAGGACTTGGCAAACCCCAGAAAATTCGATTTGAAGACTTGGTGCAGTCTGCTGTTGCGGCGGATCTGAACGGCGATGGTTTTCCTGAAATCTATGTTTCATGTCGAGGTTCCAATCTCGATAGGTGGAGTACCAAAGTTGTCTCTTTGGGAAGCCCAAGACCAGGGCACTATCCCCAAGTCGAGTATTTGCTTGATTATCCAGATGGTTACGCAGACGCTTTCGACGTTGCTGATCTTGATGGTGATGGGTTGGATGACGTGGCAACTTCCAATCGCCGAGATGCAATTATCACTTCGTCGTCCCGAAGGAAGACTACAATGATTTCTCAATACGAAGGGGCCAGCGCCAAGAACTACCTTCGTAAAAGGGAAACCCCACAACCAGATCTAAAAGTGGCCGACATCGATGGCGACAAACGACCGGAAGTTTGTCTCTTGGAATTTGAGGGCAACGAGATTCAGATTTTTCGAAATAGGAAACGCGGAAGATTCAACTACAACGCGAAAGATGACACGTTGTCAATATATGGCCCATTGCACATTGAAATTGCGGACCTAAATGGCGATGCTTTGCAAGACATCATTGTTTCGACCTCAATGATAAAATCCCATAGAACAAATAGACTAACTTTTCGGCCCGGTCGATTGGTGGTTTTCTTGGGAATTGGAAAAGGGCGATTTGGCAGCCCAAA
>WFTN01000145.1 GCA_015485455.1 Planctomycetota bacterium
CATTTTGGGAATGCCTGCTTCAATGGCGCGGACCATACCCCCCATGTCTTCTATTTCTGAAATATGTTGCCGAGCTTTGGCAGCCAAGTCGTGGGTTAGTTTCTCGACATAGTAGCTGCCACCCCAAGGGTCGACGACTTTGCAAGTACCAGATTCTTGACTCAATTGAATTTGCGTGTTGCGGGCAATGCGAGCTGAAAAATCTGTAGGTAGAGCCAAGGCCTCATCCAGTGAGTTGGTGTGCAAGCTTTGGGTGTGCCCTTGGGTGGCGGCCATGGCCTCGATGCAAGTGCGAGGAACATTGTTGAAGACATCTTGGGCCGTCAAAGACCAGCCGGAAGTCTGGCAGTGAGTTCTGAGCATGGATGATTTTGCGTTCTTCGGGTTGAATTGTTTCATGAGCTCGGCCCAGAGAAGCCGTGCTGCCCGTAATTTGGCGATCTCCATGAAGAAGTTCATGCCGGTAGCAAAGAAGAAACTCAATCTTGGGGCGAATGCGTCCACGTCTAAGCCGGCCTCAATACCCGCCCGTACATAGGCAATACCGTCAGCAAGGGTGTAGGCCAACTCCAAGTCCGCCGTGGCACCGGCTTCCTGCATGTGATAACCAGAGATTGAGATGCTGTTAAATTTGGGCATCTTCTCTGAGGTGTAAGCAAAAATGTCGGAGATGATGCGCATGGATTCGGCCGGGGGATAAATGTAGGTGTTGCGTACCATGAATTCTTTTAGAACATCGTTCTGTATGGTCCCGGCCAAGTCCTTCGGTGCCACGCCTTGCTCTTCTGCGGCGACAATATAGAGGGCCAAGATCGGGAGAACTGCGCCATTCATGGTCATGGAGACACTCATGCGGTCCAGGGGAATCCCGGCGAACAAGAGACGCATGTCTTCGATTGAATCGATTGCCACACCAGCCATGCCAACGTCGCCAACGACACGGGGGTGGTCGGAATCATAGCCACGATGGGTAGCGAGGTCGAAAGCAATTGACAGTCCTCTTTGCCCCGCCGCAAGATTTCGACGGTAGAATGCATTGGACTCTTCCGCGGTGGAAAAGCCAGCGTATTGTCGAATTGTCCAGGGCCTTCGCACATACATAGTGCTGTATGGCCCCCGAACATAAGGGGGAAAGCCTGGCTTTGAGTCTAAATACTGAAGGCCCTCTAAGTCTTCTGGTCCATAGGCGCCGCGAAGGGAAATTCCTTCTGGTGTGTTGTGTTTTACTTCGGTCGTGGCGGCGCTGGGTGGGGAGTCCTCTGGCTCTGGAAAGGCCACGGTCGAAAAATCTGGGATGCGGCTCATGATTGGGTTGCCTCCATGTTGGAGTCACTCAGATAGAGGATGCCGCCGAGAATATGGATGGCGTCACATCCTTGGTAGATCGGCACGACGGTTGTTGGCATTTGGCAAGATAGCTTGTCAGTTCTACCAGCGATAAAGAGAGGGTGATTTTCTCCCAAGGCAGCGCTGAGCTTTTCTGCTAGTTCGCCAGCCTCGTTTTCATAGCCGCCGTTGCTGCCGCAGATGCAAACAGCATGGCAGGATGATTTCTTCCACGCCTCTTCATGGTCCTTCTCGCCGTCCTGAGCGATTTCCACTTCGATACCTCCGGCGGCGAAGAAGTTGGTGATAAAGGTAGAGCGGGGGCTGTATTCCCCTCGATTGCCAATGGTGGCCAGATAGATGCGAGGTCGCTTGTTCTTCGTGGCCAAGTGATCTGCGAATTCTCTTAGCTCCTCGAAGTCGCTGGCGTCCGATCGTCGGCGCAGAGGCTCCATGGCTTCGATTTCTCCACGGTTGACCATGCTCTGGGACATCTCGCCTATGGTAGAGCCGGCCATGGCTGCATGAATGGTCTCTGCCCAGTTCGTCAGATTCTTCAAACTGAGTGGGCCTCTGGTTTTCTTGTGGTTGGCCACAAACTCTTGAGATTTACTCAGGCTCTTGGTGAACTTGGCACCAAACTCCAGCTCTCGCTCTTCTTCCAAATTGGCGTATTCACTGACGCCGGTGATTGGGTCTTGCCGCCGTCGGGTGCGTCCTTGGCGGGCTCTCAGCCGTTCTGCTGCCATAGAATGAAGGGTTCCGTTGCGGAGGGCTGAGACCATGCCGCCTTCGGATTCAATGTCTTGCAGAACCTGCCAACAACGTTCACTGAGCTCGTCTGTCAGGGCCTCAACATAGTAGGAGCCTCCGGCTGGGTCGGCCACTTGCCCTAAGTGTGATTCTTCTCCAAGGATGATTTGTGTATTGCGAGCCACCCGTCTTCCCAAGGTGGAGGAGACGAAACCACTTCGTTCGAAAGAGTTTTGTTGGGGTGGAAGGTGATGGACGAAATCGCCCATGGTTGAGGGCCACCATGTTGGGCCCAGCATGAGATCATAGGGGGCGCTGGTAATCTCGTCGGCCCCTGAGCAAATGGCCGCCATGGTTTGGGTGGTTGTCCTGAGCATGTTGATCCAAGGGTCGAAGCGCGTCAGGGTTCTTCTTGACGGCACAGCATGCAACTCTCCCGGAGTAGGGTGGTTGACGCCGCAACTTTCCAAGATGACATTCCAGAGAGAGCGAAGGGCTCTCACTTTGGCAATGCTTTGAAAAATATCTCGCCCCATGGGGACCCGAAATGCAATTTGCTGGGCGGCACTCTCGACGTTCATACCAGCTTCTTCCATGGCCCGCAGGTAAGTCAGAGCTGTGGCCAAAGAGATAGCAATTTCTTGGGCACAACTGACTCCTGCTTCTTGCCAGGGCTCGGTGGAGACTTGGAATGTCTTCCCCGAAGGTAGTCGAGTTTCGACCTCCTTGGCCAAGTCGGCAGCTTCTCTGATGAGGTTGTTTAAACCTCCAGGAATCTCCCCGTCTCGAGCCAAGGATGCGATGGGATCGGCGTCAAAACGTATCTTCGTTTTTCGGGTGTCGATTCCTCTCAGCTCTGCAATGGCCATAAAAAGAGCCGCCCCGCATAGGGCATTGGCACCCATGTCCAAATGCAGCTTTCCGTTCACTAAGTCGAGAGACCCGATGGCTTGATCAAGTTGGCTCAATTCGCAAATGGGGCAGCCTTCGACGCCGCTGTGTTCGATGGACTCGCTGTCATCGCTATCGAGGCCCAAGCGGGCCCCGCGATCGAAGACAAGCCAGGTCCCTGTGGCACCTCCGGCTTGGTCTTCTAAAATGGATGCTTCTAGATCATCCAAGTCGGCCAAGCTATGTCTTTGGGTGATTCCCCAGCTGACACCTGTTGCGCCACTTTCTTGATGACCTCGGCGATACGGAGATTGGCCGGGGCCGGGAGTCGGTTGAGGTGCATTTCTGTCCGCAGCATAGAGAGGCTCCGGTGAAAAACCCTCGATACTCTCTGGTTTGAGAACCCGGTCAAAATCACTCCCTTTCAATTCGGCTTCGACTTTCTTTCGCCAAGTCGCGGAATCGATGGGGGGGAAACCATCCGTCATCTTTTTCTCCTGAAGCCGCTTTCGGACCAGCGGTCGGGCTTACATGTTGCGGCGATATTGGCCACCAACGGCATAGAGTGCCCCTGATATCTGACCAAGGGTGCACACCTTGCACGCTTCCATCATTTCTTCGAAGACGTTGCCATTCTGGATGGCTTTTTGGCGTAAGGCGTTCAGAGCAACAGTGGCAACTTCCTGGTTGCGCTCCTGAAATTTGATTCGGGCAGCGACGGCGTATTCTTTTTCAATATCCGTTGCTCGAATCACCTCTTCAGGAGTGATCGTCGGAGAACCTTGGCTATTGAGAAAAGTATTCACCCCAATGATCGGAAGGGTGCCATCGTGTTTCTGTGATTCGTAGAAGAGAGATTCTTCTTGAATCTTGCTCCTCTGGTACATGCGCTCCATGGCCCCCAAAACACCGCCTCGTTCGGATAAGCTGTGGAATTCATCTAAGACAGCTTTCTCGACCAATTCAGTGAGCTCTTCGATAATGAAGGAGCCTTGGGTGGGATTTTCGTTCTTCGCCAAACCTAGTTCTTTGTTGATGATGAGCTGAATCGCCATGGCCCGGCGAACGCTTTCTTCCGTTGGTGTGGTAATCGCCTCGTCGTAGGCGTTTGTGTGCAAAGAATTACAGTTGTCATTGAGAGCATAGAGAGCTTGCAGGGTGGTACGAATATCGTTGAAGTCGATCTCTTGAGCATGCAAGGAGCGACCGGATGTTTGAATGTGGTACTTCAATTTTTGGGAACGTTCATTGCCACCATATTTGTACTTCATCGCTTTGGCCCAAATGAGGCGAGCGACCCGGCCAATGACGGAGTACTCAGCGTCCAGACCATTGGAGAAGAAGAAACTTAAGTTGGCAGCGAAGTCGTCGATCTTCATTCCACGAGAAAGGTAGTATTCTACGAAAGTGAATCCGTTGGCCAGTGTGAAAGCTAACTGGGTGATTGGGTTCGAGCCGGCTTCTGCGATGTGGTAGCCAGAGATGGACACGGAATAGAAGTTTCTAATGCCATTGTCGATGAAGTACTCTTGAATGTCGCCCATCACCCGCAGAGCAAATTCCGTTGAGAAAATGCAGGTATTCTGGGCCTGATCTTCTTTGAGAATGTCAGCCTGGACTGTCCCTCGCACTTGCCGAATCGCGTCATGTTTGATCTTGGCATAGACATCTGGAGGGAGGACCTGATCTCCCGAGACACCCAGGAGCATCAGACCTAAGCCATCGTTTCCTGGTGGAAGATCACCTTGGTATTGGGGGCGGAGTTCACTTCTGCCTTCGTAGATGGCCGCGATCTTTTTTTCCACCTCTTCTTCCAGGCCATGTTCAACAATGTACTTCTCACAGCACTGGTCGATGGCCGCATTCATGAAGAAGCCAAGGAGCATGGGAGCCGGACCATTGATGGTCATGGAGACTGAAGTCTTCGGGGAAGTGAGATCAAAACCGGAGTAGAGTTTCTTTGCATCGTCAACCGTGCAGATGGAAACACCAGAGTTGCCGACTTTGCCGTAGATGTCTGGTCTCGGATCAGGGTCTTCACCGTAGAGTGTGACCGAATCAAATGCCGTCGAAAGGCGTTTGGCTGGCATTCCAGCGGAAACGTAGTGGAAGCGTCGGTTTGTGCGTTCTGGTCCCCCTTCTCCGGCGAACATGCGAGCTGGGTCTTCTCCTTCGCGCTTCAGAGGAAAAACACCGGCGGCGAAAGGAAAGAAGCCTGGCACGTTTTCAGCAAGCTGCCAGCGGAGGATGTCGCCCCAATCTTTGTACTTGGGCAAGGAAATTTTGGGGATTTTTGATCCGGATAGGGAGGTGTGAAAGAGATCTTGTTTGATCACCCGACCACGGACCTGAAATTCGTATTGATCAGCTCCGTAGCGTTTCACCAGATCTGGCCAATCACGCAGGAGTTTACGACTTTCTCCGTCAAGTGTTTCCTCTAAGTTGTTGTAC
>WFTN01000146.1 GCA_015485455.1 Planctomycetota bacterium
TCCCGTGGTGGTCATTCTACCACCCTCTTTCCGAACCGGCGCAACAAAAGCTCGATTCGAAACGCGGCCACCCGTCGTTACCCACAGAAGCCACTGGTGTCTGTATCGACTAAATACCCAGACGAACTCAAGTTATTGCTAGAATTTGTCTTGCGGACAGGAAACAAGCGCCCGAATCCCTGAATAAAGATCCGGAAGTCACGGAATAGTTTGATTCACCCGATGAAAGAGAAGCAAGTCTGGGCCATCCTTCCAGACCAAGAGAAATAAATCGGGGACTTTCACATGGCTGCGATCGACGAGATTTTCAAGATTATCAAGGAACAGGGCGCCAGCGATCTTCACATGGCGTCGGGATCGAAGCCCATGGTCCGTCTAAGTTCTAAGCTTCAACCCATCGAGTACGCCGAGCTGACCCCAGATCTCAATCGAAAACTTCTCTACGAGCTCATGACTCCTGAGCAAGTCAAAGAATTCGATGCGACCAAAGACATCGATTTTTCCTACGAAATCCCAGGCGTGACACGGATTCGCTGCAACATTTTTGAGCAAAAGAACGGCATCTCCGCAGTTTTCCGCCTTATTCCCACAGAAATCCTCACCATGGATCAGCTCAATCTCCCAGAGCGGCTGACCCAATTCTGCGACATGCCACGGGGCATGGTGTTGGTGACGGGGGCCACAGGGTCCGGCAAGTCCACAACATTGGCTGCCATGATCGACTACATCAATGCCAACTATTCGAAGCACATTCTGACCGTGGAAGATCCCATTGAATTCGTACACCCCATGAAACAATGCTTGATCAATCAGCGGGAAGTGGGTTCAACAACCCGAGACTTCACCAGTGCTTTGAGGGCCGCTCTTCGGGAAGATCCGGATATCATTCTGGTGGGCGAAATGCGCGACTTGGAGACAATTCAATTGGCGCTCACCGCAGCCGAAACTGGCCACCTTGTCTTTGGCACTCTTCATACCAACTCTGCCGCCGGTACAGTCGACCGAATCGTCGATGTCTTCCCCGCTGGTGAGCAAGACCAAATTCGCGTCATGCTGTCGGAAGCTCTCCGGGGTGTGGTCGCCCAACGCTTGCTGCCCAAGAAAGGCGGAATGGGTCGCTGCGCCGCCATCGAGATTCTCTCGGTGACCCCTGCCGTTTCCAACTTGATCCGTGAAGGCAAGACTTTCCAATTGGATTCCATCATTCAAACCGGCAAGAAGGACGGCATGATCTCCATGGACTCAGCTTTAGAACAGCTGATCACCAGCGGCCAAATTGACGTAAAAGAAGCAATCAAACATGCCAAAGACAAAGCCATGTTCCAGAAAATGCTCATGGGTGTCTAAGTTAGATAGCAAGTAGAGAAGCAAGACATGACGACGGCAAAGAACGACAAGTGTGTTGACGGAGACCTGAGTAACTTCAGTATCTTTGACATCACGCATACCTTGATGATGAGTCGCAAGACGGCTCTCGTCACCGTCGAACGAAGTGGCAAAAAGGGTTTTCTCTATTTCGAAAATGGCCAGATCATTTCAGCCATCGACGATGACTTGCGAACCGGAGAGCGGGCAGCATTTAAGATCTTCTTTTGGCGCGGGGGCCGATTCCGTATGGAATTTGATGTCGCGCCTCGAGAACGCAACATCAAACTGAATACCGAGAACCTTCTATTAGAGATCGCGCGCAACCTTGATGAACAGACCCGCGACGATACCATCAGTGACGATGAGTCTGATGCTTCTGCTGCCATCGAAGAGCAATTCGAAGACAAATTCAGGAACGAGCTCACCCGCGTTTTCGACAAGGTCGCTGCGGACACATCACCCGTCCGAGAACTCTACACAGTCAGTGCCTTCGACTCTCTTTTGGTGGCACTCAATGATTTAGGCGGAACAGCTCTTTTCCTCCGTCCTGGTGCTCAACCCCGAATTAAGACAAAAGAAGGGTTCACCACGATCAAGCAAGAATCGATCAAACCCCACGAGATCTCAGGATTCTTGGACACTTTGCTCTCCCCAGGAGAAGCCGCTGAATTAGCCGAGAACCACGAAGTATCAGTCTACTATTCCGCCGACGGAGCCGGAACATTTCAAGTGAGGGGCTACCACGATTCTGGCAGACCAGCCCTGATATTCAGCCCTGCAAGTAAGAGTATCCCCACCCTCGCAAGCTTGGTCCCCGATGCAGAACCTCTCCGTTCGATTCTATGTCAAGAAAATGGTCTCTATCTGCTCGTCGGCCCTCTGGCCAGCGGCAAGACCAGCCTACTCAGCGCCATGCTGGAAGACGGACTGCGGAGCAAGGACCTCTTGATCACCTCATTCGGGCGCACCCAGACCTTCGAATTCACCGAAGAATGTGGATTCCTCATCCGTGCCGACATCCATCGTTTCTCTTTGAGCCAGAACGGTGGACTGCAAAGCGCCATCGACCAAGGGTCTGACGTGATCGCCGTTGACGAAGTCACCGACTCACCGATGCTCCATGACGCCTGTGTGGTGGCCACACGGACGGGATTGGTCTTGGCGACTTTGGAAGCGGAAGACCTTTCCGATCTCTCTGACCGCATCAGGTCGTTCAGCAACCAAGATCGTGACAGCAATATTCTCAAACGGCTCAGCCAATGCCTAAAAGGGATCTTGGTTGTCGACCTGGGATCAGAAGATCCCGCCTGCGCCAAACTCACCGTACTCAGTTTGGATGAAGACGACCGGGCCAGAGTAGCTCAAGGCGATTTCTCGGCTCTCAGCGCCTCCCCAGCCCTCACCTGAAGATTCGCAGCTCAAGTTCTGATCTCAATCTCAATATTTCACGGTCCATACCCATGAACTCCTGCGTCTAAGGTTCTAGTTGTGCCCGGCGTTCCAAGCCCCATTGAGGTTGGCTATGGAAGAACTGTCATATGCTCCACCGACCACTCGAAGCCCTTTTGATTCCCCAGAAATCTCACGGGAAATCAAAAAAACGAGGTCAGAGCATCCCCCGTCCTCGTACAATGTTTCCCATGGACATCTTCCCCAAAATCTTGACGAAGAGAAGACCCAGGCGTCATCGCCCGGGTATCCGCAGCTCTCTCATCTTGATGCTCCTGATCCTGATCGTTCTCTTGATCTCCTGGATCTTTGGTTTCCGACCGCCTCAAGACTCTGGTTCCGCTACAAGTCGTTCGCCAGATTCAACCACATTTTCAAAGACATCCTTCCCTGGGCAAGTAA
>WFTN01000147.1 GCA_015485455.1 Planctomycetota bacterium
GGGGGTCGGCATGATCTTAGGGCTAGCAGCGGCCATGTTGTTCATTGGATTGAAGTGGAGGGGAAGCGATGAAACGTAGAATCGAAGAGCTCTCGGCCAAGGAAATTCTCGCTCTAGCCATTCAAATTGAAATTTCGAATCAGTCTCGCATGGAGGCATTTGCGTCGGCATTTAGGGGCTTCTCCCCGACAACGGCGGCGATGTTCGATGAGCTGGCTGTTGAAGAAGAAGAGCACAAATTGATTCTTGAGAATAAGTTTCGGACTCGATTCGGAGACGAAATACCACCGATGGACGAGTTTGAAATTGAGGGTGTTATCGAGGCCATAGATATCGATCAATCCGAGTCATTGATCTTCGATGGCATCGATGCGCAAGAGGTCTTGCGCCAAGCTCGTTTGGCAGAGCAAAACGCTCAGGAGTTCTATCGTTTGGCGGCTGATGCCACTGACGACGAGGAATTGTGTACTTTGTTTCGCGAATTGGAAGAAATGGAAGGTGAACATGAGTCAGGACTCTCTGAATTAGGAGAGACCTTTCACCGTGGAGAATCAGAATGAGCCAGCAATCATGTGCAAAACCTGAACCATCCGGTATGAAACAGCAGGTTCTGGATTCCAAAACAAAGGGGCGCATCGATCTTCTGCGACGCTTTCCTGCTCTTGGCCCCGTGTTGAAGCACCGATGGTTTCAATTCGCCCTGATTTTTCCGAATCTAGTGTTGTTTGCTCTGTTTCTTGTTGCTGGGATCTATGGGACGCCAGTTGGCAACCGCAATATTATCATCGTCTTTGTTTGGATCGTTTGGTGGTTTCTTTTGATCGCCTTGATGGTGCCATTCGCCTCGCGGATTTGGTGTGCTATGTGCCCATTTCCCTTCATTGGCGAATGGGCCCAGCGCGGAGCCCTTGTCTCGGCGAAAGTGGGCAAGGCTGTTGGACGATGGAGTGGTTTGAGCCGAGTGATCGGCAAAAATCGGTACTTCGGTTTCAACATTCGCTGGCCCAAAGCGCTGAGTAACATTTGGATGCAGAATATTGGCTTTCTTGGCTTGTGTACTTTCAGCGCGCTCTTCCTGACGCGGCCCATCATCTCAACTTGGGTTTTGGGAAGCCTTGTTGTTCTCGCAACTGTCCTTCACGTCATCTTTAGGCAAAGGGCGTTTTGCAACTATGTGTGTCCGGTGAGCGGTTTTCTGTCTTTGTATTCCATGACTTCCAAACTTGAGGTTCGATCTCGTGATTCGGACGTCTGCTTGAAGTGTAAGACGAAGTCGTGCTTGGCGGGCAGTGAGACCGGTTGGGGATGTCCTTGGTCGATGTATCCCAGCAAGATGGATCGCAATAACTATTGCGGCGTTTGCACTGAATGTATCACCACTTGTCCCCATGACAACATGACGATCAATTTACGTCCATTCGGGTCTGACACGAAGATGAAGGGTTATGATGAAGCTTGGAAAGCATTCATCATGTTGACCCTAGTGGCGACATATTCCGTACTTTATCTTGGGCCTTGGGGCTTCCTTCGAGACTGGGCGAATGCCCCGGAGTCCAATGAATGGGGTGGCTTTGGTGTCTACGTCTCTTTTATGTGGACCACAGCTCTCTTGTTTGTTCCTGGAGTATTTGCGCTGGCAGCTTGGGCTGGTGGAAAATGGGCCAAGAGTGAAACCGTCAGCTTTAAGAAACAGTTTCTGGCGTTTGCCTATACCCTCGTTCCGTTCGGCCTCCTGATATGGATTGCTTTCAGCACAGTTCTGGTGTTTACCAATTGGTCCTACATTGCCAATGTTGTTTCTGATCCTTTCGGCTGGGGGTGGGATCTCTTTGGCACTGGGTCTGTGGAATGGCGACCATTCATGTCGGAGTACGTTGTCTTTCTTCAGATGGTCTTGGTCGCCGTTGGACTCTACTTCGCATTGAAGTCTGGGTGGAAGGCGGCTCTTGGTTTGCACGAACAACCGAAGGTCGCTCTTAGGGCATTCCTGCCCACCGGCTTCCTATTGTCCGCTCTGGCCATCCTCTTTATCGTCTTGTACGCGGGGTGAAATCATGAAAACTACAACTTCAGAAATTATTGCTTCCGTTCTTGTTGTCGGAGGACTGGCTGCGGCTATCTTCTTGCCGTTTGTCTATGAGAAATATCGTCTCGCGCCAAACACGGCGGAGCAGACCATCGTTTTGACGGGAATTGCAACCAATGGTGTTTGGACCGACGAGGACGTGACCGCCGTCGGCTATGAAGGCCATGTCTATTCTGCGGCGAAACCTCGTGTCGAAGTAGGCAAACCGGTTGTCCTTCGCTTGCGCAGCGCCGACGTTGTGCACAGTTTCTATCTTCCAGAATTGGGTTTGGGTCCGGCTGAAGTCTATCCTGGCCACGAAGTTGTTTTGCGATTTATTCCCAAGATAACGGGCGTTTTCGAGTTCTACTGCACCACACTCTGCGGCAATTGTCATTACTTCATGCGGGGGCTCTTGGAGGTCGTTGGACCTGGGAGTGGGGAGAAAGTTCCTTCCTACTTGGATGTGGCATCAAGTCAAGAAGAAACCTTGGCGCAGGACACGAAGGCGCTTCCGGTCTGCGATCATGATCACGAATTCTCCCCGCTTCCTGATCGTGTTGTCGAAAGAGGAGCTGCGCTATTTTCATCGCTCTCTTGTTACACTTGTCATGGTGTCGATGGAGTTGGCGGCATTAAAAACTTTAACGCCACGACCAATCCGGTTCCTTCCCTCGATATCGCTGCTGAGCGGTTGATTCTCTTTGAACCAGAAGAGATTGCCACGGTGATGAACATGTTTGAGGAGGGGAAGTCTTTTGAGGCAGCGCTCAAGAAGCCACCCTTTGAGGCTTACGGTGAGTTCCATGAACAGTTGGAGCTCTATCGTAAGACTATTCGGGAGGGTATTACTGCCCAGAAGAAAGACCCGAACGGCGTGGCACCTCCCCTCAACATGCCTGTTTGGCGAGACCATGTGACTGATGAGCAGGTCGATGAAATCATCGCTTACTTGTTGAGTCTGTACAAGTTTGAAGAGGACTGAAGTCTTGTTCAAGCGGTTTGTTTTCAGGAACTGACGAGTTGGGAGATGTGGGCGGAAACGAGCGCTTTGTTGTGGCTCCAAGATATTCATTGTCTCTTGAAGTGATGGCCGGATTTTCACCAACAGAAATGCCATTTGAGGCCCTGTCAGAGAAATTCCTGGTTTTTTATTCATGTGGGTAAAGTTTCATAAGGCATCTTCCGATTTCACAAACTGGACCTGATTCGTTCGCTCATTCTCATGTTGGGAGCAACGCAATGGGGCAAGGGAACGAATGAGGAACGGACGATGCCGAATAACAGATTGATAGACTCTCTGGAAAATCACTCCCAAACCCTTTTGCAAGTGGAATCTGTGTCTCGGGGAGCCGTTCATGGGGCGATCCAGGTAGCCAACGAAGTTGAGCGTGAGGTCATCTTGCGGGTTCTCCCTGAGCAAGTTGGCGCCGATCTTTCTTCTGGGGGGTACTTAGGGTTCCGCCACCTAGCTGATTTTGTCGACCATGTGTCAATCCGTGATACGGGAGGCTTCGTTTCATTCTGCCGGGCGGGTTTTGCCCATCTTGTTGAGGGTGCCAACTCTCTCTCTGATGTCAAACGTGATCTTTGTCGCGATTTGGATACTGGCATTTCTTTCTTTCATGTTGACGCCAGCAAGAAGCGTGGTGCTCGACGATCTCGGTGTGAAGAGATTGCTCTCACTGTCGAGCTGATGACTTACATCTCTGTGGAAGCGGCATCCCGTGACCTTGAGGTCATCTTCGAGGTCGGAGGGGGAGGGGCCCTTGCCAATGCTCATGATGTTGAATGTTTCGCCGACTATTTGGATGCACTTGTGGACGCCTGTGAGGTGGCTGGCATTGATTCGCCCAAGTTTGCCGCCGCATGGACAGGATGCGAAATCAAGGAGTTCTCCAACGTGGCCTCAGGGCCCAGTCCGTTTTCCTTTGCGGAAGAAGCCAGGGAAGAGACGATGTTGGCGGAGTCTGCAGACATCGCTGGCTTCCGAGGGATTTCTCTGGTGGCCCACGATTGTGACTACTTGGGACGGGATTTCTGGCGCCAACTCTATGGCAAGGGTATTGCTATTGCCTGCGTGGGTGAAGAACTGGGAGTTCATGAGACCAAGGTGTTCCTGAAGCTCTGCGATGCCACAAGATCCGCCTCTATTCGCCAAGACTTCCTGGCCTTTTCCCTGGCATCTGGCGTTTGGCGAGAGTCTGTAACCTTGGGGTCGACCAGTACTGAAAGCGAAAAGGCAATTTTGGCGGCTCACAAATTATTTGCCACAGAAACCTTCTCAGAGATTAAGATGCGCCTTGAGCGGCGGTGTGGAGCCGCCGGAATTAGTCTGGACCAGGCGTTATGTGAAGCCCAAAGTACTCGTTTGGTGAGCCTTCTACGGCACTTAGGATCGCGGTTCGAAGTAGAAGCCTTGATTCACTAAATCGTGTTTACTTCTTGACCGGCAAGCTTAACATCGTATCATCTGGATGAAGCGATGAAAGATACAGCCGAATTATTTAAGATATTGTCGGACACGACGCGTCTCCGAATGCTGCAACTACTTGCAGAAGAAGAGCTTACGGTGACAGAGTTGGCTCAGCTGCTCAACATGCCCCAATCAAGGGTGTCGAGCCAGTTGCAGCGCATCCGAGCCGTCTTTGAATTGTGCGAACGTCGTGACGGACGTAAATCCTACCTGTCTTTGTCAGCAGAATCATTGGAAGAGCCTGTTTTCGACATCTTTCGGGACGATGTGAAGAACTCCAGGCAGGGCAAGTTAGATTCCGATGCACTGGCAAAGCTCGTTGCTAGGCGAAACGCTGAGGCACTTCCGAGCCAAGGACAAGGAAGCTTAGGGGCTCAGGAACTTCCTGGTCGCACTTGGGAAGGTTTTGCTCGATCTTTGTTGACGCTCATTCCTGTGCGCCGAGTCTTGGACGTGGGAGTCGGTGCCGGTGACATGACTCTGCTCTTAGGACGCTTCGCCAGTCAAATCCATGCGGTCGATCCCGACCGTGGAAAGCTGAGTCGCTTGAAGGCCAAGGCCGATGCGGCCGGTCTCAACGCGCTGACTTGTCATGAAGGACAGGTTGAGAGCTTGCCACTTTCTGATGGCAGCGTCGACTTGGTGGTCGTGAGCCAACTACTCCATCTTATTTCAGATGCTCCCAAGGCTATTGGCGAGTGCGTTCGTGTCCTGGATGAAGGGGGCCGTCTGATTGTTCTTGACCTACTGAGTCATGATGAGGCTTGGGTGAAGGAGAAACTCGGGCATCAGGTCTTGGGGTTTTCCGTTGAGCAAATGAAAACCATGTTGCGGGATGAAGGATTAACTTCCGTTGATGCCTACCGCGTGGCCAAAGATCGCAAACCACCTCGTTTCGTTTCTATCCTTGCCACGGGTCGGAAGGACAAAAATAACTAAGATGAACATTCGCGAGCATGTCCGAAATCGGATATTAGTGATGGATGGCGCCATGGGCACCATGATCCAAGGTTACGGTCTGTCAGAGTCGGACTATCGGGGAGAGCGATTTTCCGATCATCCCCGTGACGTTAAGGGTAATAACGACATGCTCTCCTTGACTCGCCCGGATGTCATTGAAGAAATCCACCTGGCTTATCTGAAAGCCGGTGCTGACATCATCGAGACGAATACCTTTAGTGGCACACGCATCGCTCAGGCTGACTACGGACTGGAAAGCGCTGCCTACGATATCAACAAGGCCTCGGCGGAAGTTGCCAAGAAAGCCTGTGATCGTTTGTCCACTCCAGAGCGCCCTCGTTGGGTAGCTGGTGCCTTGGGCCCCACCAACAAAACCTGCTCCATGTCTCCTGACGTGAATAATCCAGGTTATCGAGATATCACCTATGACGCTTTGGCTGCAGCTTATGAAGAACAGGCGAAAGGACTCTTGGATGGTGGTTGCGATCTTCTCTTAGTCGAAACAGTTTTTGACACCTTGAACGCCAGAGCCGCTCTCTTCGCCATCACGGGTTTGTTCGAACAAGGATATCGTCGTGTTCCGGTCATGGTTTCAGGAACCATCACGGATGCCAGTGGCAGAACCTTGTCTGGCCAAACGCCAGAGGCTTTTTGGAACTCTGTGAGTCATGCCAACTTGTTTGCGGTTGGGCTCAACTGTGCATTGGGCCCCGCCCAAATGAGGCCTCATATTGAAGAGATCTCCCGGGTATCCTCAACTTTGGTCAGTTGCTACCCCAATGCCGGCTTGCCCAACGCTTTCGGAGAATATGACGAAACTCCCGAGAGCGTTGCCCTGCACATTAAAGAATGGGCCGAAAGCGGACTCCTCAATATTGTTGGAGGTTGCTGCGGCACAACACCGGATCACATTCGAGCCATCGCGGAGGCTGTAGCAGGGGTAACCCCCCGGTTGATTCCTGCTATCCCCAAAGTCATGGGGCTGAGCGGTCTGGAAGCGTTTAACGTCACCCCGGAGCTCAATTTTGTCAATGTTGGGGAACGTACTAATGTCTCTGGGTCCCGCAAGTTTGCCCGTTTGATTCGAGATGGGAGTCTTGAAGAGGCTTTGGAAATAGCCCGCCAGCAGGTGGAAGGGGGCGCCCAAGTGATCGACGTCAACATGGACGACGGAATGCTGGAAGCAGCGGAAGCCATGGTGACCTTTCTCAATCTTATTGCCAGCGAACCGGATATCTCCCGGGTGCCGATCATGATCGACTCTTCCAAGTGGTCTGTGATCGAACCGGGGCTGAAGTGTTTGCAGGGCCGAGGCATTGTCAACTCGATTTCATTGAAGGCTGGAGAAGCAGAGTTTGTTTCCCAAGCCAAAAAAATCTTGCGTTATGGCGCCGCTGTTGTGGTGATGGCTTTCGACGAAGAAGGGCAGGCCGCTGATCTGGCAAGGCGTCAAGAAATCTGCCAACGGAGCTATCGTATTCTGGTGGAGGACGTTGGCTTCCCCCCAGAGCTCATTATCTTCGACCCAAACATCTTGAGCGTTGCTACAGGCATCGAAGAGCACAATAACTACGCAGTCGATTTCATAAACGCCACCCGGTGGATCAAGGACAACCTCCCGGGCGCTTATGTCAGCGGCGGGGTGAGCAATATTTCTTTCTCGTTTCGTGGCAACAACTATGTACGAGAGGCCATGCATTCGGCCTTCCTCTATCACGCCATCAAGGCGGGACTCGACATGGGCATTGTCAACGCCGGGCAAATTACGGTCTATGACGAAATCGAACCAGAGTTGCTTCGAAGAGTCGAAGATGTTCTGCTTAATCGCCGGGATGATGCAACCGAATGCCTCGTGACTTTCGCCGAAGAGTTGAAGGATAAGAGTGGGTCCCAAGGGCGGATGGTTGACCTTTCTTGGCGCGAGCAGAGCGTCACCAAGAGACTTGAGCACGCTTTGGTCAAAGGCATCGCAGAATTCGTTGTCGAAGACACAGAAGAGGCTCGCTTGGCCCTCGAACGTCCCATAGATGTGATTGAGGGCCCACTCATGGCAGGCATGAATGTGGTGGGGGACCTCTTTGGTGCTGGCAAAATGTTTCTACCGCAGGTGGTGAAAAGCGCCCGTGTGATGAAAAAAGCGGTAGCTCATCTCAACCCTTTTATCGAAGCCGAAAAATCTGGTGAAGGTCGGCAATCTGCTGGCAAGATCTTGATGGCGACGGTTAAGGGCGACGTTCATGATATTGGCAAGAATATTGTGAGTGTTGTACTGGGTTGCAATGATTTTGAAATCATCGACATGGGGGTCATGGTGCCAGCACAAAAGATCCTCGACCGTGCCATCGAAGAGAAAGTAGATATCATCGGCCTATCTGGGCTGATTACGCCTTCATTAGAGGAGATGGCTCATGTCGCTTCTGAAATGGAGCGCCAAGGAATCAAGATTCCACTGATGGTTGGGGGGGCGACCACTTCCAAGTTGCACACGGCGGTTAAAATTGCTCCTCATTTTCATGGGGCGACGATCCACGTCCATGATGCATCACGAAGTGTGGGGGTTGCCACGGCTTTACAGAGCGAAGATTTGCGGGAAGACTTTTTGGGTTCCGTTAAGTCAGACTTTGAATCACTTCGAGCGAGTCACTCTCGAAGTGCAAAGAAATCGGAGCTCTTGCCATTGAAGGATGCTAGGGCGAACCGTTTTCTGCCGAAAGACTCGTGGCAAACCCAGCCACCGGTTCCTAAAAGTCTGGGGCGGCGAGTCTTGAGCGACGTGGATTTGACCGAACTCCTTCCTTTCTTTGATTGGACGCCCTTCTTTCAAACTTGGGAGCTTGCTGGGCGATATCCGTCAATCCTCGAAGACGAAACTGTTGGTGCACAAGCCAAGGAGTTGTTTCAGGATGCCCAGAAGTTGCTGGCAGACATTGTAGAAACGAAAGGGCTCAAGGCTAAGGCCGTTTTCACCTTGTTGCCAGCCAAGCCTGAAGGTGATGATGTCGTTTTGTCTTCCGATTTAGAGAGTGCGAGTGATGAATCGTTTCGCTTTTCCTACTTGCGCCAGCAAAAGAAGCGAAACGCAGGCCCCAATTATTGTCTTTCGGACTATCTTGCCCCTGTGGCTGACCACATGGGTCTCTTCGCCGCCAGCATCCATGGAGCTGACGAATTGGCTGCCACCTTTGAAGCCGACCATGACGACTATCATAGCATCATGGTGAAAGCCTTGGCGGATCGATTCGCTGAAGCGTTGGCGGAATGGCTTCATCTTCAAGTTCGGCGGGAGTACTGGGGATATGAAAAATCTTGCGACGTATCCCAGGAGGAACTTCTTGATGAAAAGTATCATGGAATCAGGCCTGCTCCGGGCTATCCAGCATGCCCAGATCATAGCGCCAAACGAACGATTTTTGATGTGTTGAAAGTCGAAGAATCCATCGGTTCTCGGTTGACGGAAAGTTTCGCCATCTACCCGGCATCCAGTGTGAGCGGTTTCTACTTCGCCCATCCGGAAGCTCGATACTTTGGAGTGGGCAAGATTTCCCCTGAGCAAGTTGAGGACATAGCGCGCCGCCTTGGCCTGAGTAGGTCGGAAATGGAAGCCCGGCTACGTACGCTCATCTCTTAGGCAATCGTAGGGGCGAAGTGTTCCCTATTCTCTACCTCCTTCTGGGCGTCCAGCTACTTCGCTCTCACTTTGTCTGTGGCAAATTCGCTGTGAAGTTCTTCGGCATTGCTGGCTGTAGCGTCCAGAGGTGTGGCATTGAGAACATTCACCAAGCGCCGCAAGAGTTGGAGTTCGGCGTCTTCTAAGTTAAAGAAACGCAAGCGAACAACTAAGTCTTGGTTTCCTGGATCAGGGGTTGGCTGAATCCAGGTTTCGACGATCTCAGCTTTCACTAAGTACTCTTCGCCGTTGCCTCGAATCTGGAAAGGCATGTAAATGAAGATGGATTGCCCTTCTTGAAGAGTATGATCGGGATCAGCTATGCGTAGGCGGGCTCCCAAGGCACTGAGATCGACCAAATGACAGAGGCGAGAGCTGAAGATGAGCTTCTTGCGTTTCATCAAGTTGGCGATTGTGACTTTGTTTTCCCGTTGCTGTTTGGCCAAAAGGTGGTGAGTTGGTTTGTCTTTGCATTCGTGCTGCGATTTGACTTCCGCCAGCGCTGTCAACCGTTTGTCGAAGAGTAGGCAGGCCAGGGGCGTATTGATGCGGAATTCAAGCCGCTGGTATTCCACCTTGGCGGCAATACCGACACTAAAGGTCCAAAGTCTGCCATCGGCTGTCGTCTTGAGCGTTCGAGCGAAGATCGATTCGCATCCACCACTGCGATCTAAGTCAACATTTTTGTCGCCCAAACCCACCTCTTGAATCGTCGTTCGCACGAAGGGGACCACATCGACGGCGTCTTGCCCCACTCGCCGGAGAAATCCTTCCATGACCAAGCGGCCTTTTTCGTTGCGAATTAAGACGGTTTCGGTTTGCACTAAGTTTTCGAGTCCGGTCAGAGGATGGCGAGATTCTGGGGAGATCCTGAGCCAGCATTCATGGACTAGGCGAGCCAAGGTCGACTCGTCGTTTTCTACCAATCGCTCCATTTCCGCCGCTATACGCTCTTTTGAATCGAACAAACGATTGGGGTTTTGGCGCAATTCTCTTGAAAGGTAGGGCCACCACTTGCCCAAACTCACTTTGTCCAAGCCGAAGCCGTCAATGCCAGCGATTCTCGAC
>WFTN01000148.1 GCA_015485455.1 Planctomycetota bacterium
ACCCAATACTCACCATGGTTCATATTCCTAAATACGAAGCGGCCGTCCGGTTCGGCATATACATGAAGATTCGCCGATGAATAATTCATCAATGAGCCGAACAGTAACTCCACTCGAGCTCCAGCCATCGGAACTCCCGAGACATCGACGACTTGCCCGCTTAGGGTCCATTCTTCGGATTCCAGTTCAAGAATACCGTGAGTGTCTTCCCCGAGCTTGCGAAACCAATTTTCAATCTCAGCGGGAAGAAAATCCTCGAAAACCCCTATGAGCCATATCCGGTCGGCTTCGTTTTCAACCCAAACTGACAGTGAATCTACTTGCTCACGGGGGAGGCTAACTTGGGCAAGGCCGTTCTCATTGATGCGAAATTTCTTTTCCTCCCTATTATCGTGATCAGTGCTCCTAAGATTGGATGCGACGATGACGACGTTCTTCGGTTTGAAGTCGTCGGTGAACGTCATGGCAACTGTTTCCTCGTTCCACTTGAGGTTTGATTTGCAAGAAACGAAGGAGACCAGCATCCCGGCTGTGACGAGGACAAGAACAAATTGCATTCAAAACTCCAAGAATCGTTCAGCACTTCTCTAATTGACGATGGAACGAGCGGGCCTTATTCCGATGGTGGCGTAGTTGAACCCTTGCCCAACCCCTTTGATATTGGCGATCTTGGCTGCATGAGAATTGCGATCGCATGACCCGCCGCGATAGATGCGAAGGACGTCAGGTCTCTTGCTCTTTGCTGCGGCTGTTGAAGACAGTTGGACGTGATTTAACTCATGAAGATCTTCATTCCACTCGCAAACGTTTCCTGTCATGTCGTGAAAACCGAAATCGTTGGCAAGGAAGCTACCAATGGGAGCATGAACATCGTAGGGGTCGTTCTTAGTGGCTTTGACATGGATGTTAGCATACTTGTCCAGTTCTCTTGAGGAGGACGTTCCGGCCCAAGTGTTCTTTGTGCCAGCGAGTGCTGCGAAAGTCCATTCCGAGGCCGTCGGGAGCCGCAAGTTGATGCGCCACAAGTACTCTTGAGCTGTGAGCCACGATATGTTCTCGACAGGATGAAGGTCGTTGATTTCTGGGAGGTTCGGCCCATTGTAGAGTCCTTGAGAATAACGGTTGGGAGTCACATGGGTCAGGCGTTTCCATTGGGCCAAAGTCATTTCGTACTTTGACAGAAAGAACGCAGGAAATGATTTGCCCTGATTTGCTGTCGGTTTTTTGGCTGGAGGCTCCGTCCTCCCGGGCACTAGGATGAAGATGATGCCGAGATCGCTGGTCAATTTCCATTGCCCGTTTTTGTCCCGTGATGGAAGCGGGGTTCCTGGCTCGTGTGACAACCAATGGAGGAATTCTTCGAAGCCAGATTTCGGATCTTTACCAAGAGGAATAAGTCCCAATTGTGGTTTGAGTCTTAGTGGTCTATAGGCGGGATCGTTTTCAATTCGTTTCTGGCAGGCCTTCCATTCTTCTTTGGGTTCCAAGAGAGTTTGCTCTTGGATGGTTTCAGCTCGCTTGATTCGCCGGGCAATGGATCTTATGGCACCTTGTTCGTGGTTTTCAAAATAGTCCAAGTCGATGAGATGTTGGGCCATGATGTCATGCTGAAAAAGGAGGTTCGGGCGACCAGGAAAGCGCCATTGTTTCCGCCCTCTCTTGACGAACACCGCAAGCTGAGTCTTTTTGATGCCGGGCTCCATTGTCCTGAGCGTTTGGATTTCTGAAGCGAAATCGGAATCATGCTCCTCTTGAGTGTAGGGAGCGGCTTGAGTCCGAATCCTTTTCAAGAACTCTTCATGCCCTGGCCGTCGACTCACGAGAGGGCCATATTTGTCTTGCCAAGCCCGAAGTTTTGGGAGTAGATCAGGTGAAGCGGGGAATAGCAATTTTTCTTCTGCAAGTGCCAGCTCCAAGCTTTTGGCATCAGCGACTCGACCATAGTCTTCGAGGGCTGCATTTCGTTGACTAAGAACGAAACGGGTCTCTTTCTCTTTGAAGAAGAAGACGAGTGCTGCGCTGGCTAAGATGGCAAGAATGATTGAACTTGAGATTGCCACTGCGCGATTGCGCTGCATCCATCGTATGGTCTTGATCCAAACGCCAGCGGGGCGGGCCTTCACTGGCTTGAGCTCCCTGATTCGCTGAAGGTCTTCAGCGAATTCGAGCGCTGTGTTAAATCTTCGGTCTCGGTCTTTGTCGATTGCCGTCAGAATGACAGCCGAAAGATCTTTGCTAATTCTTGGGTTGAGTGATCGGGGATTCGGAGGTTCCTTTTGAGAAATTGCTTGATAGAGCTCTTCGCGCGTTCTCCCTTGAAAAGGTCGTTGCAAGGTGCAAGCTTCGAATAGACTGACTCCCAAGGAATAGATGTCGGTTCTGCAGTCTAGGGTAATGCGATGGGCCAGGAGCTGTTCCGGAGACATGTATACCGGGGTGCCCATGAGGTCCCCAGACTGGGTCAGGGTGACATCTTGTGATTCATCGCTTTTGACCAAGCCAAAGTCCAATATACAAGCTTTGCCATTGTCTTTCCTAACCATTAAGTTTGCGGGTTTTACGTCTCGATGAACCAAGCCGGCTTCATGAGCTGCGTGCAGTGCCCGTGCGGCGCTTTCGAAGTAAGATAC
>WFTN01000149.1 GCA_015485455.1 Planctomycetota bacterium
AAAGAGAGCTGGGGACTCTGGGAGACAAACTCGTCGTCCACAAGCCATTCCAAGACTTCGAACTCGCTTGCGGTGCCAAGGCTTTCTTCGTTCCAGAAGAATCCCCCGGACAAATCGACTCGGCCATCGTTTTTCACGACCATGTAGACTTCTTCGTCAACATGAATGACGCCCGCCTCAACACGGCCCAATTGGAAAAGATCGCCAGTCTAACGAATCACGTCGATTTCCTGGCATTGCAGGCATCTGGAGCCAGCGAATACCCCATCAACTACCTCTATGACGCCGATGACATGGCGAAACGCAAGGCAGAGAAGCGCCAACTCAAGTTAGAGCATTGCGAGCGCGTGGTCGACATCTTCAAACCCAAACGCATCCTGTTCTTTGCCGGCCCTCCGGTGTTTCTAGACCCAACCTTAGAAGCCCATAACGACCTATCGAAAGCCAGTGTATTTCCTGATCAAAAGGACATCTTGGATCACTACTCTGAAACCCGCAGCGACATCGCCGACGCCAGCTATTTCCTCCTGCCCGGAGATCAGTTTTCAGATGAATACCTTTGGTCCACTGTTGACCTCGACTCTGAGCGCACCTCACCATTCACGAAGAAAGTTGCCTACGTCAAGGCCTATCGGGAGCAAAGGCAAACAGAATTAGACTTTGACTTGGGAGAAATGCCAGACTTGGAAGCACTGCTTAAGCACTTTCAAGCCATGGCAAGGGTCAGCTCCTACGTCGCCAAACGTATTGGCGGCAAACTTTGTTTTGTGATTCAAAGCGAAAATGCCGAAGAAACCTTTACCGTGGATTTCGACCGGCAAGAAGCCTCCCGGGGCTTGGCTGAGGATCCCCTCTATGTGCTGACCGCACCGGCCAGGGCCCTCAGTTCTGTTTTGAAGAATGACACGACATGGGATGATGTGTTTCTGTCCATTCGCATGAGTTTTGATGAGAAAACTGATCGCTTCATTTCTCACTTCAAAACTCTCTTGAAGTACATGGACCACGAAATGATGGCAGCCTTGGAGGATTATGAAATGAGCTTATCTGGAAACGAATCCGAAATGTTCGATGTTGTCTGTGGGGGCAAGACTCACCGCATCCAGCGCCATTGTCCCCATGCAGGAGTCGATCTCAAGCAACAAGGAAAAGTTAACGATGATGGCACCATCACCTGCATGGCTCATCGTTTTTGTTTTGACCTAGGTACGGGCAAATGCACAAACACCGAAGGCTTCCAACTCAAGGTTGAATAGCCCCCGGTGTTTGATTGCGTGATTGTGCCACGCTCCTACTTAAAGGTCTTGAAATCTCCGGCTTTCAGTTGAGCCATGTAGCGAACCATGAGTTCCTTGACTCGCGGAGCCAAAAGCACCACCCCTGCAACATTGGGGAATGCCATCCCGAGGATCATAAGATCACTGAATTCCAGGATCTTCTGGGAGGACATGATCGATCCGAGAAACACAAAAACTAGGTAGAGAACCTTGTAACTCATGGACGACTTTTCGCCGAACAACCATGTCCAGCAACGCTCGCCATAGTAGGACCAAGAGATGATGGTCGAAAAAGCAAACATGACGACAGCAAAGCTGAGAACATAGGGGAACCAAGGGATAACACTCTTGAAGGCCAGCGACGTCAACAGGGCCCCATTCTCCCCGGCCCTTGCTGCGGCCATGGCTGCATCCGGACTATTGTAGGCCTTGGTGATGACGATGACGAGAGCAGTCACAGTACAAACGATGACCGTGTCGATGAACGGACCAAGACTGGCAACGATACCTTCTCTGACGGGCTGATCTGTCTTGGCAGCAGAGTGAGCAATGGCTGCGGAACCAACTCCTGCTTCATTTGAAAAAGCAGCCCGCTTGAAACCCTGAATGAGGCAACCGATGAAACCGCCTTTGGCCGCAGCTCCGGTAAATGCACCGTCAAGAATGCTGGCGAAAGCTGCAGGAACTTCGTCAATTTTCATGAATAGGATCGCCAGGGCAGCGATCATATAAAGACCACACATAGCGGGGACGACTTTTTCGGCGGTATGGGCAATACGCTTAATGCCACCGATAATCACGATTCCCACCAGCACCGTCATGATGAGCCCATAGACCCAACTATGCTCCAGCAAGAATGGTACAGTAGCTCCCACGGCGCCCAAGGATTGCTTCACTTGAAAAGTATTGCCACCGCCTAGGGAGCCGCCGACGCAAAGGACGGCGAAAACGACCGCCAGGACTTTGCCCAAGCCCCCCATGCCTTTGTGTTTCAAACCAATGTCCAAGTAATGCATCGGGCCACCAGAAACCTTGCCATTCTCGTCTACTTTGCGATAGACGATGGCCAAAGTACACTCAACAAACT
>WFTN01000150.1 GCA_015485455.1 Planctomycetota bacterium
CACTTAGATGACTCATTCATATCAGCCACCGAACTCTGCCTCCATTGCACCGGACGGGTAGCCGTATCCGGAATGGGAAAAGCCGGGCTCATTGGCGAGAAAATTTCTGCCACCATGGCAAGCACCGGCACTCCAAGTTTCTTTATTCATCCCGCCGAAGCGGTACATGGGGACTTGGGGCGGCTAAGAAAAGAAGACGTTGTCTTGGCTCTTTCGAATAGTGGTGAAACCGCCGAGGTCCTCCGCCTGGTGGACGCCGTCCGCCTCTTCGGCGCCAAACTCATCGCCATCACTGGCAACGCCAACAGTACCCTTGCCAAGCACGCTGACTTTCATCTCTTCATTGGAGAGCCCGGAGAAGCTTGCCCCATGGGCTTAGCCCCCACTTCCACAACGACAGCCATGCTTGCCTTGGGTGATGCTCTGTCGATGGTCGTTCAAAAACGCCGGGCATTCGGCCCAGAAGACTATGCTCGTTTTCACCCAGGAGGAAGCCTAGGTCGACGCCTCATGCGAGTAGAAGAAATCATGCGGGCAGAAGAGCGCTTTACAGTGGTTAAAGAAACAGCCTCTTGCCATGACGTCCTCTTGGCTATGAACCAAACCCCTGGCCGTCCGGGCGCCGCTTGTGTCACAGATGAAAGTGGTCAAATGACAGGTTTCATCACAGACGGCGACTTGGTTCGAGCTTTAGGTGACGGCCACGAATTCCTAACCCTCTCGATTTCCGAGCTCATGAATCGATCTCCGAAGACCATTGGCCCTGATCACTTGGTTTCAGAGGCTGAGAAGATCATGCGCGAGTTTCGTATCGACCAATTGGCTGTTATCGACACAAAGGGACAACCCATGGGTCTGATCGACGTGCAAGACTTGGTGCGAGCGAGATAGCCAATGACTCAGAATTGCACCATTCACAACATCAAAGCCCTTCTTTTCGATGTCGACGGCATTCTGACTGACAACGGTCTTTATGTTGCAGAAGATGGCTCCACCATGAAGAAGTTTTGTATTAGTGACGGAGCAGGCATTAAGCTGGCTCACATGGCTGGGCTTACCACGGGCGTCATCAGTGGCCATCACTCAGAAGCGACAACTCATCGTGCCCAGCAGCTTGGCATGAAGATCTGCCACATTGGGGTTAAAGACAAAATCCCTGTTTTCGACGGAGTGCTGGACGAGCTGGGCTTAAGCGCCAACCAAGTCATGTTCATGGGTGACGACTACATGGACCTACCCCTTCTGCGACGAGCTGGTTTCTCAGCCACTGTCCCAGAGGCACCAGAAATCGTGCGCGAACACTGCGATTTTATTTCTACCCGCAAAGGAGGTTTTGGTGCGGTGCGCGATGTGATTGAACACATCTTGAATGCCCAAGGTCGAATGGAAGAACTCATGAAGAGGTTTCTTTGAAGTGAGGCGATACATCCTTGTTGCACTCATGTTCATCCCAGCAGTAGCCGCATGGTTTCTGTTTCAGGGAATAAAGCAAGAAACAACAAAGGGTATCAAGCGCATTGAAAACCAATCCATCAAGACGTCCAAAGCCAGGGCAGCCGAATCCCTAACGGGCTTTGAGGGGAAGGGGACTTTCTATCGCCACTTGGCACGGGTCAAACTCGGGCTAAAAGACCTCAGTTACACCAGCGCCTTCTATTACTTGAATCAATGGCACCGCGATGAAACCGACACATTTCACATCGATGGACTCTTGGTTGTCCAAAACCCGAAGCCCCGCACCCTGGCAGACTTGGATGGCCTTCTGAAAATCAGCAACGCTGAACCATCCAAGAAAAGACAGCTTCGCCTGAGAACCGCCCGTCTAAAATACAACTCCCTGACCGCAGTGAAGGCTCGAGCATCCGGAGGCAAGAGCGTCACCAGCGCTGATCACTTCATTCTTGAGGATGGCGTTGAGGCTATCATTCCCAACAAGGACGCGGCACTCCCTCCATACCGCGTCGAGACAACAGACGCCGAACTCCACCTCTCAGAGGGCAACCTCCAAAGCCTCTCTATGCCCAAGCCATTCCTCATCGAAACGCCCACCCACGAGATCCGTGGCGCAGGAATGGAGGGTTTGGCAGAGAGCTCAAGGTTGGTCATTGCAAAAGACCCTCTCATTCAGAAACGGCCAAACAAGGAGTCAAAACACGACGACTATCAAAAGGAAACCTTATCAGGAGATGGCCCTCTCTCCTGGGCACCGGATGATGTGGTCAAAGGCGAACCCAGAGCGATTCTGAATCGCACAAAATTTGATTTCGGTCGACTTGAGTTGGCCAACAACGTCAAAATAGAAACAACTGACATTGAGGTGACGGGCGACCTTCTTTCTGCTCGTGTCGGTGACGAGGATGGTGTTTCAAATCCTGGGCGAATCAACCAACTCAAAGTCGAGGGCCGTGTCCGAGTCAAGACCCCAAATGGTGATGTCAAAGGTGATGTGGCACGAATCCGCATGATGCCCGATGGTGCCGCAACCATCTGGGTAGAAGGAGAAAGGGTGGTTCTCAACTGGGCAAAGATCACCAAAGACTCCACAAAGAAAGAGCAAAGTCTCCACGCTCAATCAGCAGGCCCCCTAAGCATCAAGATCCCGGAGACCGCAGAACGCTCAAGAAGGCCTCTTGAGATCACCATGTCCGACGATGTTGACCTCAACATAACAGACCACTCCGGGACACTGAGGCTTCACGGCGAATACTTAGTCGTTGACCTTTCGCAACTCAACATGGTCAGTGAAAGCAAAGAGAAGCGAGAGGCTTGGCGACTTTCAAAGGCTGTCCTAAGGGGACACGTTTCCGGGTCTGGTCCAGACATGGACATTGAGACTACAAAGCTCACCATCACCAGAAACTACGAAGTGGGTGGAACTCCCAAAGACGACCTGTTGATCATGGAAGGCCCCGCAAGACTCACACGCCCTGGGGGTCTTGGACGCAACCCCCAGGACCCGACGATTACAACAACAATCGCCGCCAACGGAAAGATTGCCTATTTTCTCCCGACCTCACCATTCCTCAAAGCTAAAGCCACTGCCTCAGGTCATGTTGTCGCCAAGGAAAACAATACCATCGACAAACCCCGCAGGATCATGTCCGAGTGGATTGAAATCGTCATGGCGCCCCATGAAGGAAAGAAGGGTGCAATCGAAACCCTAGAAGCCAAAGACAGCGTAGACTTCAGCGACGAAAACCGCTCTCGTCTCACTGGGGATAGAATTTGGCTGGATCGATCTGTGGCTTACGCTGAACTCGAAGGCGCCCCGGCATTGCTCGAGTTTTATGACCATGATCAAAAAAGACAGTTCCTTCGGGCTCCAAAGATTGAGCTCCACACCAGCGGATCGAAGCTGATAGCAAGTGGAGGATTCGATGGACAACTTCGATTCCGAACCGCCGCGACAACAGGAAGAAGCAACAATGAACCACAAGAACCGAAAGATTGGACTGTAACTGGCAATAAAATGTGGGCCGTCTTCAGTGGTGACATGCCACTCTCGCCCGAACTAAACCGCAAGAAAACACCGATTCGTTTGGCTGAAGTAGATCTAACTGGCAGTGTTCGCATCGAGAACCCAGACCAAATCCTCACCGGCGAAAATCTCCATTACGACTTTAGATCTCAAGAAGGTGTCATGGTCGGCGAACCTGCCCGTCTGGTATCGATCCGCTTGGTCAACGGCGTTCGACTCAGAGATTGGATTGAAGCGCCTCGCGTTCTTACTCAACCGAAGGCCACGCTTTTCGAAGGCCACGCGAAAGCCCGTTTGAACATCAAGAGACAAAAATTGAGTCGACGCGATCTCAGCTCTTGGGAATTCCTGTTTGTGAGTTGCACAGAGACGATCTTGGTGCGTAAGGCAATGGCGATTTTCGACGGACACTGCATCTTAGAGCGAGGTATTGTCGCCAAAGGTGGCCTCAGGCTGGAAGCCGATCACTTAGTCGCACGATTCACACCCGGACAGCAAGGCAAAAAAATGCCTCAAAGGCTTGAGAGAATCGAGGCCAGTGGCCACGTTCAATTGGCGCGAAATAAGTTGCGTGGCCAAGGGGATCACCTTGACTTTGACTATGAAGCGAAGAGAGTCACCATGAACGGAAAGAAGGCGCCCTGCCGCATGTGGACCGAAGGAGGCGGGACCACCTTCAGCGGACAAACCGTGGTCCGCGATTTGGAGGCACAAACAACAACCGTCATCCGCGCTTTCGGCAAGTCCACGCGCAAAGAAGGAAAAAACTGATGTCGCGATGGACAACCCTCCTGACGTTCACCCTTTCCCTTGTCCTCATTTTTGGCTCGTCGGCCTTTGGCCAAGAAACACCAAGAGACACGGTTGGGGTTACTTTCGAAGCTGCTTGGTTTCAAATTGACAACAAGCGTGACATTCTCGTTGCTGTAGGCAATGTGCAGATTAAGTGGTTAGGAGGGAGCCTTCGTTGTGACAATGCCATTGTCTGGGGGGCTTCCGCAAGCAAAGGAAAAGATGGGGTTGCTGCCAAAGGTATTCAGGCCAGAGAGATCTATGCGGAAGGTGATGTTTTCGTTCGTCATGGAGAGAATCTCTACACCCTTGACACAGCCCGAGGCTTCATTGACCCTGTTCGAAATCGGGGTGTTTTCTTTGATACGACGATCAGCACGGACATCTCCGGCAAGGATGGCCCTGTCACCATCACGGCGCGAGCCGCTGAAGCTATCCAGATTGCTAACAATCGTTTTGAACTCAAAGATCTCACCCTCACAACGAGCCCTTTCTCGGAGCCTGGCTATCACGTTGCTGCTGAATCACTAAAACTGCAAATTGATCCTCCAGCTCAAAAGCCAAATGGTAAGCCGGGCCAAATGGTTCGCAATATTCAATACGAGCTCGATGGGAGCGTGCTGCACATTGGGGGAGTTCCCATCGCACCAGCGCCATCGATAAAAGGGAGCACCCAAGATGACTCTTTTAACTGGCTCAAGAAACTGAGCGTCGACAATTCAAATCGCTTTGGTCCCTCTCTCCTTGTTTCCGTGGGAACCCCCATCACGATCAACGATAAACGCTGGGGAGATTGGACTCTCAACACGCGCTATTTGGGAGACCGAGGGCCCGGAATTGGCCTCGACCTCAGGTACCGAACAGACACATACCGTGGCCGCTTTGAAGGGTTCTATCAGAGTGACCGTGGCAAGGATCGCCTGTTTGGCAACCCACCAGACAAGAACCGCGGCCGCGTTTTGTTGCGCCATAGGCAACTGTTGCCCGAGAACATTCAGCTTGATGTTGAGATCAGCAAGATCACGGATCGCGGCTTCTTACCCGAGTACTACGAGCGCGAGTTCAAAGAGGGCAAGGACCAAGAGACACTTCTCTATCTCAAACGAGCCGTCGAGAATCGCGCCGCTACATTCTTGGCATCCGTGAGACAAAATGACTTCTTAGATCAAGTCGAACGTCAACCCCAATTCGGCTACAATGTCATCTCAGAGCCCCTGTTTGACATTGGCGACACGACAGTCTACTTGGACACAGACTATGAAGTGACCAGGGCCCGCCGACGATTCGATGACAACACCAACCGCAAAGACATGGATTCTTTTCGTGTGGACTTAGACAACAAAGTTGCTGTTCCGTTTTTCGCTGGCCCCATCAAACTCCAACCGTTCGCCGGATTCCGCTACTCATACTATAGCAATAGCCGTATTGGCGAGCGCCCCGTCCACCGAATCGCCTCGCTCTTTGGTGTTCAAGCCACCACCCAATTGTCACGAACCTTCGATCTCAACGGAGGCCTCTTTAACCTCAATGGCTTGAGACACATCATTATGCCTGAGATCGAATACTTGGTGATCTCACATGTATCTCGCAACGTCGGGGACTTTCCTCAGTTCGATCGAATTGACGCCGTCTCTGAGTCTCAAGCCATCCGCATCGGCGTTCGCAACCGTTTGCAAACGATCTGGGAAATCAACAAAGAGAATCAGGTTGTTGATTTTGTCGACTTGGATGTTGAGTGGACGTTCTTCCCCAACGCGAACCGAGATAATTTTGGTGAGAACGCCGGCAACATTGATGTTGATTTCATGCTGCGCCTCTCGCCAAAACTAACCTATCTTCTCGACTTCGAATATTCCTTTCGTTTAGAAACCATGGAAGTACTCAACACAACCTTGGGTTGGGCGCCCAACGAAGAGTTTCAAGTGGGCCTTGGCTATCGAAGATATGTGGACGTCAATGACGTGGTCATTCTTCAATCTCAATGGCGACCGGTGGAGAAATTTGCCGTTCGGGGCTCCGTGGGCTACGACTTCCAAGATGGGGAATTTCAAGACGCCAAAGTCACCTTTGTCCGATATGGAGCGGATTGGGTCTTTGAGGTCGATATATCTTGGGATAATTCCGGGGACTTCGGCTTCGGCATCGCCCTCTCCCCCCGAGCCCTCTTTGATCCACGCCTAAGAGCACGCTCCCTGCGTCATCAGCCCCGATTCTACGACTTTGGGCGACGGGTTATTCGATAGCCCCATGGGCATGAGTGCTCACCCTCGTGAATAATGCAGCCATGAGCCTTGACTGACGTCGGGGCAGTGCGGACAATAGGGATGAAATCGAGGACCCATATGCGACCCATCTTTTTGTTTTTGAGCCTTGGCACACCGGAAATCATTGTTCTGGGTATGGTTGGTTTGTTGCTTTTTGGTCGGAGGTTGCCCGAAGTGGGGCGCTCTTTGGGAAAGAGTTTCTTGGAATTCAAATCGGGCCTAAACGATATGAAGTCTGAACTCACTGACGTTCAAAGGATGGTTGAAAAACAAGAGTCCTATGACCCCGTCCCAAGGCCAGAAGTCAAAGATGTCACACCGGAATCAAATGAGGCATCACCCGAGAAGGACGATGCCCCAGAAGATTCTAATTAACTCTTAGTCTATAAGACAATAGAGTCGACTGTGGTCACAACACTGCAGTTCCGCGATTTTTCTTTCGCCGCGTAGAGACATTCGTCGGCAACTTTGAGCAATGCAGGGCCGTCAGCTTGATGATCAATACAGTTGCAGACCGCCCCTCCGATACTCGCTGTTACTTTGAGCAACTTGTCTTCGTAGGTCACCTCTGTCGCCTCCACCGCCTGGCGAATGCGCTCGGAAACAAGCAAGAGTCCTTCTTCATCCGTTTCTGGTAGAATCACCACAAATTCTTCACCACCATATCGAGCGGCAACGTCGGCACCTCGAACCCCATCGTCCACGGCCTGAGCCACCGCCACCAGAACAGCGTCGCCGGCCAAGTGACCATGGGTGTCATTGAAGTTCTTGAAGTGATCAATGTCCAAAACCAAGAGCCCCAGCCCCTTGTCATACTTGTCAGCAATGTGTTCCTTAATGACTTCCCGAAGCTTCTCGTCAAAGAAGGCGCGGTTGTTGATGCCGGTGAGTTTGTCGGTATTGGCTTTCTTCGACAACTCTTCTTTTTCGAGCTCCAAGGCCTCTTCGCGCTCTTTGCTCTGCTGTAGATCGATGGCTGTGCCCAAGCTAACACTCACCATTTGCATGCGCGCTTGCTCTATGATCTTGTCGAAGGGCTCGGCATGTCGCACTTCAATGTTCAGCATCGATGCTGTTTCTGAGACGCCGTTCTCCAAGCCGATAATAAAGGCGTCGATTTCCGAATCTGACAGCTCAAAACGCGAAGAGACTGTTTCGTGCAATTGGGATAGAGCCGGACCTTTCCGGGATGAGCAAATGACTGTCGTTGCGAGTTCGGCCAAGTGAAGGATCCAAGCCAGCTCTGTCACTTCAACAGACGATGTGGCAGGCAGGTCCATAGGGCATGCTGAATAGCCAATGGATTCATGAATCTGCTCTGGCATTTCCCATTGGCGAAGTAAGGTAGCGCCAATAGTCGGATAGTCGAAGCCAAGTACCTGGCGCTCGTCCTCAGCGGTTGGCATACTTCCCGCCACCCGCTCAAGGACTTTCGCATACTGTTCTGGCATACATTCAGCCATCACCAATTGCCCAATGTGAGAAAGCAAACCGCACATGAAGGCTTCGTCAAAGTAGCGACTCTTGACTAACTGAGCGAGAGATCGGCCAGCCACAGCCATAGTTAAGCTTTGTGCCCAATAGGCATCATAGTCAAAAAGGCTCTCTTCCTCGCCAGACTTGGGCAAAGAACCGGCCAATGAAAAACTAAGCGCCATAAGTTTCACAGTTTTAAGACCAAGGACCATGGTTGCGCGATCAATCGTGGAGATCTCTGATCCGCGCTTGAACAACGAAGAATTGGATAGCTTCAGCAATTTCGCCGAAAGCGCTGGATCGCGCGAGACAACAACAGCAATGTCTTCAATACAGACAGAATCATCGCTGGTCAATCGCAGAACCTCCATGGCCACGGAGGGTGGGCTCGGAAGATTGTCGGCCTTGGCAATCAATTCGGGTAGTTGAGGTAACACAAGCTCTTTGCTCATCTATATTGTCCTAGTTGTTTAGCGGCTGAGGGGGAAGAAGGGCAAAAGAAAGTCACCGACCTTGATTCTGATGGCACGCAGATCAAGGTGGATTATCGTTTTTTGCTCCAAACCGTACTAATTAGACTTCGACGAACGACTTGGCAGACTTGAGTTGATCAGGACTAAGATTCCCCAATTCCCTCATCACAATCAAAACTTAACAAAGGAAGCCAAATCCTCCGGGAGAGGATTTGGCTTCCTGTTCTCACTCGACCTTATATCGCGTTCTGAGCAGCGAACTTATGACGACGTCGGCTCTGCTGGGCGTGAAATCTCAGCCAACGCACATCTCATTCTTAGACATCTACCTTCTTAACGTCGAGAGCGTTTTCTTCAATAAACGCACGCCTTGGAGCCACATGCTCACCCATAAGGACATTGAAAATGTTGTCTGTACTGCTGATGTCGTCCAGGGTGACTTTCAACAAAGTTCGTCTCTCTGGGTCCATGGTTGTGTCCCAGAGTTGCTCAGGGTTCATCTCACCCAGCCCCTTGTAGCGCTGAACTTCATAGCCCTTGCCACCAGCTCGGAAAACCAATTCCGGCACGACTCGAATATTGTAGGTGGGTATTAATTCACCATCGTTGTCAAAGATGAAGGGGGATGTATCTGGATCGACTTCATCAACCGCCGTTGAACTCAAGTCTGCCGCAGTGAGCCCAAATGCGTGGATTTCTCGAAGCGCTTCGCTGAGTCCTATGCTTTCATGGTACTCGACCACCTCAACATCGGCTTCTTCGTCCTCCGAAAACTCGGTGACGCGATCTCCGTGAATTCGCAGTTCTCTGTCAAGTCCAGCCGCTCGACTCGAAAGCTCTCGTTGAAATTCATCTTCGTCATAGCAGTAGGTCACTTCACCGTCAGCCATAATGGCAAACTGAGGCAGGATGAGTTGGTCGCCCTGAGCCAAGGCAAGAAACTCAACTAGCTCAAACCCTCTTCGCCTCAATCGCATTTCTTGACTTAAGAGCCTGGTAATCGATTTCGCCAGTCCACTGAGATCTTCCCCTGTGACTTTGTCTTCGTCTCCACGACGCTGAAAAGAAGAACATGCACAACCCTCCTTCGCCAATCGGGTGTTCATCTCGTCTTCTGTCAGCACGTAAAACTCGGTCTTCTTGCCCTTCACTTTGTAAAGAGGTGGTTGAGCAATAAAAATGTGCCCATTAAGGACCAATTCTGGCATTTGACGATAGAAGAAGGTGAGCAAAAGTGTGCGGATATGGCTCCCGTCGACATCAGCATCCGTCATAATGACGATATTCTTGTAGCGTAGCTTTGAGAGATCGAAATCGTCACTACCAATTCCCGTACCAAGTGCGGTGATGATTGTTCTGATTTCCGAGTGGCCGAGCATTTTGTCAATGCGAGCCTTCTCAACATTAAGGATTTTACCCTTTAACGGTAGGATCGCTTGATAGCGTCGGTCTCGACCTTGCTTGGCGGAACCACCAGCCGAATCTCCCTCAACCAGGAACAGCTCTGAGTTGTCTTTGTCTCGCGATGTACAGTCTGAGAGCTTGCCCGGCAAACCCGCACCCCCAAGAGCTCCCTTGCGACGAACCAACTCTCGGGCACGTCTCGCGGCTTCCCTTGCTGCGCAGGCATCCGCAGCTTTGCGAACGATTGTTTTGGCAGTGGAAGGGTTCTCTTCCAAATAGAGAGCAAGCTGCTCGTTCACGAGGGTTTCCACAACACCTTGGACGTCTCTATTGGCTAACTTGATTTTCGTCTGACTTTCGAACTTCGGCTCGGGTAGTCGCACAGACACCACGGCGGCAAGGCCTTCGCGAAAATCGTCCCCAGACAAGGTGCTTCCGTCTTTGATCATTCCCGACGACTTGCCATAGATGTTCAAACATCTTGTCAGTGCTGTTTTGAAGCCCGAAAGGTGAGAACCACCCTCACGGGTGTTAATTGTATTGGCAAAACTCGAAACAAGACCGGAATAAGAGTCGGTATATTGCATGGCAACTTCGACATCAATGAGGTCTTTTTGGGCCCTGAAGTAGATGATGTCGCCATGGATTGGGTTCTTATTTTCGTTCATCATTTCAACAAACGAACGAATTCCGTCTGGATAGTGAAAGACGTGCTCTTCGTCAGTCTTCTCATTGATGAAGGTGATTTTGACGTTGGCATTAAGAAATGCCAGCTCCCGAAAGCGTGTTCTCAGGGTATTCCCATCGTATTCAGTGACGGAGAAAATCTCGGGGTCTGGTTTGAAGTGAATCTTGGTTCCCTTCAACGGTGAGTCGCCGCGAGTTTCAAGAGGAACGGCCGTCACACCTTGTTCAAAGCGGATGAAATTAATTTTGCCGTTCTTGTAAACTTCGACGTTAAGAAACTCCGCAAGGAAGTTAACTGCAGAAACACCAACACCATGAAGACCCCCAGAGACTTTGTAGTTGTCATCTGAGAATTTGCCGCCGGCGTGCAGCTTGGTCATGACGATTTCGACTGCTGGCTTCCCTTCTTCTTCATGCATGTCCACGGGAATTCCACGCCCATTATCTTGGACGGACACACTGTCGTCCCCATGAAGGGTGATACGAACATCATCGGCATGGCCATTTTGAACTTCATCGATGGCGTTGTCGACCACTTCGTAGACGAGATGATGAAGGCCATACTCATAAGTGTCGCCAATGTACATGTCGGGGCGTTTTCGCACAGCTTCAATGCCCTCAAGGACTTTGATTGTTGATGCGTCGTAATTGTTCTTCTTGTCGTCAGACATGCTGTTTTCCTTCGCTACCAAGCGCTCAACCGAAACCGCAAATCACAAATACTGACCTCAGGACTCACTGTGCTTTGGAGTGTGAGTAAGAGTTCTTTGCGTCTAAACTGAGCTAGTTCCGCCAAAAGCGGTGGTGACTTTACTTCGATTGTGACTTTTCCCTCTTTGAAAGAAGCCACCCTTGTTCCATTTAGTTTCTTGGATTGAACCAAGGATTCCCAACCGTGACGGACTTGTGCCAAAGGTTTGACCGATGATCGCTCTGTTTCAGCGAGGTAGGCATCAAGAATGTCTCCAATGGGTACGGCGTTTCGAGATCGACGTTCTGATTCCATGAAGATGTTCTTTTGCCTTTAGCCGTTGCGTGTCGTGACAGGCATCACAACATAAACGAAACCATCATCTCCAGTGATTTTGGCTGGCTGATTCGCCCGAGAGAAACCAATTTTGACAGCTTCCGCTTGCATCACCTTGAGGCCTTCCACCATGAAATCAGGATTGAATGCGATTTGCAGTTCATCTCCATCATAACCTGGAGCATCTAGCTCAATTTTTGCTTCTCCTGCATCCAGTGCTTGAGCTGAAAGTTCGGCCTTGCCATCCGCAACTCGCAATTTGACCGACCGCGTCTCTTGGCTTGTTAGTAGGGCAGCTTGCCGAAAAGCACGAATGAGATCTTCGCGGGGAAACTCTAAATTGATGGTGCAAGATTCGGGAATAACGGCTTTGTAGTTAGGAAAACTCCCTTCAACCAAGCGGGATGAGATTTCCGCTCGGGTTGTCTTGAGCATAATCTCATTGTCTTCCAAGGCGATGCGCACCACGTCATCCTCATCTCCCAGAACTTTTTCGAAAACCGTTAGGGCACGCGATGGGACAATGTGGCCGGCGTCAACATCATCGGTATTGTCGATCTCTTCAACCTTCATTACCAAGCGCTTGCCGTCAGTGGCGATCATGCGGGCCTGGTTGCCTGTGATGTCGAGCTTGGCCCCATTGAATGCAAACCGTGACTTTTCTTTTGCCACGGCGAAGTGCGTCTTCTTGATCAGTGTGACGAATTTGTCTCGGTCCAAACCAAATGCGTTCTCGCCGTTAAACTGAGGAATTGAAGGGTATTCTTCTGGATTCTCGCTTAGAAGCTGAAAAGAACTCTTTCCAGAGCGCAGACGCACTTTGCCTCCGATTTCTGCTTCGAAAGAAACGGTCTCGCTGGCGCACTCTTTCAAAATAGAGGCTACGCGAGTCGCAGGCACCACAGCCTCCCCCGCCTCTTCGACTTCTTCCATGGGAACATGGAATCGAATACTCATTTCGAGATCGGTCCCCATGACCGTCAGCATGTCATTTGTGGCTAGAAGATGGACGTTAGTCAGAATTGGGCGAATAGCGCGGGGCGAAATGACCAACCCAACAACTTGAAAGGCTTCGAGAATGGCTTGGCGAGAAACTGTGAATTTCATTGTTGGCCTCTGCTGACGTTTTGGTCGTGCGAATATGCTGATTGAAGGTGGCTCACACGGCCTATCTTGAACTTACCTATCATAGTTGATTTGGGGGTCGATTTACAGCCCGCACCGTGGCTTTTGGTTGTTCATAAACCACGACAGGGTATGAAGTAATAGGGGTCACTTTGATCCTGTGAGCGAAACCGCAATTCCATCGTGCGATTCTCTGGTTTCTTGGCGTTTTTCTGGTCCCTCTGGTGATGAAATTTCGGTCGTCATGTCAAACTGAGGCCAGGGTATTTTTGGCTTCGAATCTCCCTCTTGTTGGCTCATAGGTAGGGTTGGCGCTGTGAAGTCGGATAGGCACCGAAGGCCATGGTGGAGTCTGGTGGCAAAGCGTGAGGTTTGTGGTGATGTTTGGCTCATTCACAATCCAAGAACCATAAGATGAGCAAGGAAACATGTAGAAAGGGTTTCTTGCTTTGTCAGTGGAATTGGCCAAGTTCGACTTGTCCTTGGTGCTGAGAAATTCTTCTCAACCGAGCGTGACATTCAACAACGGCTTGCTGTCACAAAAAACACGCTCTCTTCTTCTTTCTCCACTTGTTTTCCACAGGATGATTCTGTTTTCCCTGGTTCGTTTGTTCATTCCGTGGCCACCCATAGCCACCATGTGTTGTATTTTAACCCGTTATTGCGACAGGGTTTGGGTTATTTTCTTGGGCACAACGGGGCCCCCGCTGCGGTTTATACAATTTGACGGATAAATTGGTGTATTTGGGTTTTCCAAAGATAGAGATAAAAGAAAAACATGGTCCTCAAACCATGTTTTCCCCGAGTTTTCCACAGGTTCATTAAACCTATATTGGCTGATCTATATCTTGAGTTGTCGGCTCATATCCTCGACAACATCCCGAAGCTCTGGATCTGTATTGACGCGCTTGGTGATCTTGTCGTCCGCATAAAGGACGGTGGAGTGGTCCCGGCCTCCGAAGTAGCCCCCAATTTCGGTTAAGGAAAGAGGGGTGTGTTTTCTGGCTAAATGCATACAGATTTGACGTGGCAGCGTGATGGAGTGAAAGCGCTTTTTTGATTGAAGATCGGAAAGTCGGACATTGTAGTGATCCGTAACGACTTCAATGATGTCATCCATGGTGATTCTTCGTTTAACCGCCCCCAATAGATCACTCAGGACGCGACGAGCCACTTCTACCGTCACGGGCTCTTGCATGATTCGAGAATATCCAGCAAGGCGGGTGATAGCCCCCTCTAATTCACGGATGCTTCCTTTCAGCGTTCCGGCCAACAAGTCAACCACATCGTCTGAGAGATCCATACCCTCTCGTGTGCAGCATTTGCGAATAATCCCCATCCTCATCTCAAAGACAGGAGGTTCAACTTCACAAACAAGACCCCACTTAAATCGAGATACCAAACGCTCTTCTAAGGTTGGGATATCTCTTGGGGGGCTATCGGAGGACAGAATGATCTGTTTTTGCTCGTTGTAGAGAAAATTGAAGGTATGAAAGAACTCTTCTTGGGTGTGGTCTTTGTTTGCAAGAAAGTGAATGTCATCAATCATGAGGACATCCAGGTCTCGATATCGTTGGCGAAATGCATTGATTTCGTTTTTTTCGAGAGCGGAAATAAACTCGTTGATGAATTGTTCGCAGGGAACATATTCCATCCGAATCCCTGGGCTACGAGCCAAAATCTCGTGACTAATGCCTTGGAGGAGGTGGGTTTTCCCTAATCCAAGACCTCCGTGGACAAAAAGTGGGTTATAAACTTTTCCAGGGTTCTCAATCACCGCTAAGGCCGCGGCATGCCCCATACGATTGCTGGCACCAACAATAAAATTGTCAAGGGTGTAGTCTGGATTGAGGTGTTTTTTGAGATTCGACGAATCACTCATCCGTGGTGGCGATGACTTCTCTATCTTGGGGGCTGTATAATCGCCAGCCTGAGGATTCGTGATGTTTGTTTCGAGTTGTTTTTGTTCTTCGGTTCTCAGGTTCTCATCGATTAAGAACTCGATCTTGAGCTTCTGGCCCGCCGCAACCGTAGTCACTGCTGTCTGAAGCACGGGCATATATTGCTTCGTGAGCCAGGCGGAATAAAAGGTATTAGGAACGGCTACAAGAATTCGAGAATCACTTAGCTCTTCACACTGGGTTTGAGCAAACCAGGTCTCAAATTGATTGCGTGAGACTTGTTGTCGAATTTCGTCAAGGACTTCGCCCCAGAATACCGCTGTTTCGCCAGTTCTTGGCATTAGACACCCCTACACCCCGTCAAGCAGGATGTTCAAAAGCAATCGTTGAGTCTTGATAGCGTTGTTGGCACCGACGAACTTAACAGAGCGCGCATGCTCAGGTGTCAAATTCGAACTCTGAAAAATCTTGTTTTCAATCAGAGTTTCTTTGTGGTGTTTTCATCTTTCACCCCCGTGGTGAGGGCAGACTATAGGTGTAGAAAAGACTATCGTCAATTCGATTTTGTCCCCCCCTGGGTCGTCCTTATTGTCGTCATAAATTCTTCCCTATCTTGTTGCCTTGAAACCATGGTTTCGCGTGATTTCGACGGTCGAAGAAAAGTTATGGCACGGTAGTTGAGCTAGTCTCTGACAGTTCGAAAAACAGTCGTTTGTGCTCTCAGATATGAGTGTTTTCTTACTGCCCTTTGATGGCAATTTCTTCCAGAGCTGAAATAAGTCTGTCGACCTCTGCTTTGGAATTACGATGGGACAGGGAAACTCGAATTGATGAGAGGTTTTCATCCAAAGATAACCCCATGGCTGCAAGTACATGAGAGGGCTCTAAGGAACCACTTGAGCAGGCACTGCCAACGCTGACCGCTATGCCTTTGAGATCAAGCTTCATCAGCAGGATCTCCCCTGATTGGCCCTGGAGCCTTAAATTGAGAGTTCCAGGCCATTTGCTCTTGGTATCTCCATTGACCATAAAAGGGACTTTTTTTTCTTCTAACCCTTGGAGAATTTTCTTGCTGAGTTCGGCAATACAAAGAAGTCGATGGTCCATTTCTTCAACAGCAAGATCAAGTGCTTTTGCCATACCAGAAATAAGAGCTACAGCTTCCGTGCCGGCCCGTTTTTCTCGTTCCTGATCTCCTCCTAAAATCATTGGGCTCAAGATGGCATTTTGACACGAATACAAAGCTCCTATTCCTTGGGGGCCATGGAACTTGTGGGCAGACATGGTGAGGTAGGTTACCGGGAATTCGCCCAGGTCAATGGGAATCCGTCCTACCGCCTGAACAGCATCACAATGCAAGGGAATTTCAGCTTCTTCGCAGGCCCTTCCCCATTCATGAATAGGCTGGGTAGTACCAGTCTCATTGTTAACCCACATGAGGCTGGCGAAGGCGACTTGACTCGTCAAAAGTTCTTTAGCTTGATCGATCAATAGGACGCCATGGGAGTCCAGAGGGAGCCAAATGAGCTCAAAACCCTCCTTTTCTAAGGATCGGCATGGCTTTAAGACCGATGGGTGTTCCGATGGGCTCACAAGGATTTGGCGTTTTTCTGCTGGAGCATTACGACCCAAAGTTAGGAGAGCCAAGTTGTTCGCCTCTGTAGCTCCTGAAACAAAGATTATTTCACTTGGAATTACTCCAAGATGCCCGCTGATTCTTGTTCGAGCGGATTCAATTATCCTACGCTGTTCTCGACCAAACGCATGTAAGGCACTGGGATTCCCTGGGTTAGCGCTTAGAACTCGGACGATCTCATCGATAACGCGATTATCAATCTGGGTGCTAGCGTTGTTGTCGAAATAAATATGCTTCACTACTTTTCTGACCTATTACAGGCGATTCACTCTTCTGCCGAACATAGATATAGCGGTTCCCATGGAAGAACCATACTTAGTCCAGAATCAAGCGAAGATTATGAGCATTGTCAACACCAGAGATAAGACGATTAACACGAAAATCGTTTACTACGGACCGGGTTTAGGGGGCAAGACAACCAGCCTGAATCATGTTCATAGCGTTTTGGATCCTGAAAATCGCGTGAAGATGGTGTCTCTAAAAACAGATGAAGAGAGAACTCTTTTCTTCGATTTTTTGCCGATCGACTTGGGTGTTCTCGGCGGCTACAAAGTCAAGATTCAAGGATTCACTGTTCCTGGCCAAGTCAAATACAACCTGACGCGCAAGTACGTCCTTATGGGAGCTGATGCTGTTGTTTTCGTTGCAGATTCGAATGCTTCTCGTATTGAGGAGAATCAAAATAGTCTGTCGAATTTAGCTCAGAATTTAGAGTCCAATGGGCTTGATATCGAAAAGATGCCCCTCGTTATTCAATTCAATAAACGTGATTTGGATAACGCTATGAGCATCGAAGAAATGACGCGTGCCCTTATCAATGGTGATACAAAGTACTTTGCTACCAATGCCCAAACAGGAGAAGGTGTCTTTGATGCCTTCGTTGAATCTTCTAGTCAGATGATCGAATCTGTGGGCAAGAAATATCAATTGGAATCATCTGAAAGCGATTTGAATACATTGACCAGAAATTTATTGATGGGTTATGTCGCTTCAACATTTTGATCGCAAAACATATCATCTTCGTCTGAAAGTAATTCATAATAATAGTCCAGATAAGCTGGAACAACATCTTGAATTGAAAATCGATTCACGGCTTCATGTCTTGCATTTTTACCCATTCGTTTTAATGCATCTGGATCGGTAACTAATTCTTGAATTGCAAGCGCAAAGCCTTGTATGTCACCAATAGAAACCAATTTTCCTGAAACGCCATCTTGAATAACTTCCGGGAGCCCTCCTGAATTTGTTGCGATAACCGGCACGCCACAAGCCATCGCTTCCAATGCTGATAGGCCAAACGATTCAAATTCTGAAGGCAAGAGAAAGATATCAGCGCAAGGAATAATCTGTTCCACACTGTCTTGAAGGCCAAGAAAATTGATTTGCTCTGCTACTTTCAATTGCCGAGCTAATAATTCGGCTGCTGCTTTATCTGGCCCATCTCCCACCATAATGAGTCGAGCGGAAACCCCGTTATTCTTAAGCTCCACCATGACGTGAACTAGATCATTGACACGCTTGACCGGACGAAAATTAGAAACGTGGATGAGAATGACTTCATCATCACAACAGAGTTTTGCAGCTTCAGGGCAAACAGATGCCGAGAAGCGATTTAAGTCAACAAAGTTCGGGATCACACGGATCTCACAAGTTGTTCCCACACTTCGATAAGTTTCGTTCTTAAGATATTGAGAAACCGCCGTGACACCGTCTGCTTCTTCCAAAGAGAATTGAACCACACGACGATATGAGGGATCGTTTCCTACAACGGTAATATCGGTGCCATGAAGTGTGGATATCACTTTAACGTCTTGATCAATCAACATCTGTTTTGCCAAATTTGCACTGACAAGATGTGGAATTGCATAATGAACATGAAGAACTTCTAGATCATGAAGTTCACATACCTCTGCCATCGTTGTAGCGAGCGCCAAAGCATAGGGTGGATACTTAAATAATGGATAATCTTGAACACCGACTTGGTGATAGATGATGTTACTATGAAATTCTTTAAGTCGGAAAGGGGACTCATAAGAGAGAAAATGGATTTCATGTCCTCTATCAGCGAGTGCAATTCCAAGTTCTGTTGCTAAGGCTCCACTCCCACCATACGTTGGATAGCAGGCGATACCGATTCTGAGTAATGGACTATTCATTGGTTTTTGTATTTGCCGAAACCGGAGAAAAGGTTGAAGGGATTCTTGAATGGAATTGGACCATCAATATAGAATGGTTCACCATACTTGGCACCAACATGGTGCCCCCAATAGGAAGCTCGACCCTCCCACCACTGCCAGAAATTTTCGCTCGAGATGAAAGTCTGTCGTTCTGTTGATGCTTCTTGATGGAACTGTGATTTATAGGCCAGAGCGGCTTCTTTCTTTGCTTGAAGTTCCTCGGAAATATCAACGACAATAGAAACATTCATGGGTGTATGTGACATGTAATAGAAGATTGACCGAGCACGCCATGGAGATTGGTCTGTTTCAATGCGTTCTAAGCCAGCAAGAAAATTGGCTTTCTTCACTATGTCCCCAGTTGCTGCATGGTCAGGATGTAAGTCTTGCCAAAATGGAGCCAGAATGATTTGAGGTTGATAAGTACGAATCATCCGTACAACACTCATTTTTGATTCTTTGTTGGTTGTTACATATCCATCTTCGAGATGAAGAAAAGAAAGGTGATCAACATATAATCTCTTTGCTGCCAATTTTGCTTCTTGGATTCGAATTTCAGGGCTTCCCCTGGTACCCATCTCACCATCCGTGAGATGACAAATAGCAACTGCTAATCCTTGGGATCTTGCTTTGAGAATTGTTCCACCGGCGTTCAATTCGACATCATCAGGATGTGCGCCAATCGCAAGAAGATGGCAAGGTTGAGGAGTTAACATGAAGTGTTCTCTTAAAGCTGAATGAGTTGGCGTTGAAATTGAAAGGGATCGATTCTTTCGCACAGCAAATGAAACAGATCAGCATTGACTGGAAGTCCAAAACTAAAAGGTCCAAAAGCGCGTTCTTGGGAAATTCCCCGAGGTTGAACGAGCTGCTTAAGGCGGTGGAGTGATTTGGATTTTGGTTTAAGTTCTTGTTTTTGAATTTTGATTGTTCGTTTCCGTACATCTCGCCACTGAGAATAGACGTCTGTACGAAATCGAATAAATTCTGTTCTTGAATCTTTGTGTTTATGCTTATCCAAAGCAGTCAAACTTGCACGAAGTGATTTATCTATTTGGTCAATAAGTTCATTGTCATTCTCTGACAACTGAATCCTGTGAGGAAGTTCTTCCTTAAGAAGTCCAGAGACAGGGATATTCAGGAAAGTTGACAACTGCTGTTCTTCTTCGCGCAAAATAAGACAAGTGGCTCGTGGCCAGATAATAGGATTTGAAACGTCCATAAGAGGATAAAGTTCTCTGAGCTGAGCCAGGTATGCTGATTCTGTAGGCCCGGATATTTGCGTAACAACAGGAAAAAGAAATTGCTGAGCTAAAGGACGAGATATGGCGCTTGATGTGAATTCAGAAGGATGTTTGCACAGTTGGTCTTGAAGCTCATTGAGATTCCATCGTGCATCTCCTATCGCAAAATGGCCAGAAGTCGTTTTCTTGAGTTTTGTTCTTTGATCACCAATAGCTGAAAAGAGCATGCTTTCTTGAGTTGGATCAAACTTGATCGGTGTGGGATAACCGTTTTGACTTAAGTTATTTGTTTGGCTTACAAGGCTCTTTATTAGCTCAGGTAACTTGCTCGTAAGTTGTTGCCGAAACGGAATAAGTTGATCAGAGAACCATTCAGGTTCACAAACGAGAAGACCAGTGTTTTTGGTGAATAACAACATGAGCCTGGTTGCCCATGTTCCGAATGCTTGATCTATTTCGGGTATGTATTTTTCATCTTGATGATAACGGGCGACAAGAGTCTTGATGTAATTGTGGTCATCTTTTGTGATGAATGTCCTGGATAATGATTGTTCATTATAACGTGACTCAAGAGCACATAGCTGGGTCTCAGTTTCTTGTTTGTTGGGTGGTAGGTAGAGTTGATTAGCTTCAGTAAAGTCGTGGTCTTCGGAAGCATTCCAGAATAGTGGAATTGCGTTGATGCCATGATCGTTGAGGTGGGTGCTTAGGACAACCGCGGTTGCTGCTTTGTAAAGAGATAGAAACGTTCCTCCGCAAAGAGATGGTTGTTGCCCAGCACAGACAACAACCGCACCGTTAGTTAATTTTTGGAGTGAGTTTGAAAGCGCGTGGTCGGAAGCAAGAAGGTCTTGAGGAAGGTTTTGTCTGAGAGTTTGGGCAATAGTCTTGTTCTGTTTAGGACAGAGAGATCGTGCGGAATTAATGAGATGCTCAAGGGTGATAGGCCCAGATAAAGCATGCACCGCCGATGGATGTTCAGCGAGAGCGTTTTGAATAATACGGCTTAATTTCATCAGTTTATTTTTGAGCTTTCAGGACAACCCTTGAGCTTTGATGAGTGTAGTCATCACCATAGAGTGAACCATATGTGCCGGTGATTCTTAGATTTGCTCGATCAAATAGTTCTCTTAGTTCTTCGATGGTGAAAAGTCGTACTGACTCATAATAGGTTTTCTTGGGTTTTCCCGGATGACAGTAAGTAACCTTTTTTTCAACTCGTTTGCCGTCAGAGGTGATTGATCTTTCTTGCAACAAATGAATGCCATCTTTTATTTCGCGGCTTCTTGGAATCAAATGGGAGATAACCCAGGGGGCATTAAGAAAGTCAAGAAAGACCTGGCCTTGAGATGAGAGGGTTCTTTGAATTTCTTGAAGAACGGCAAGGTTTTCCGCATCGGTCGAGAAGTAACCAAAAGAAGTAAATAGGGAAACAATAAGAGAAAACCGATTGCTCGGAAACGGAAGTTGCCTCATATCTCCCCGAACGTATTTTTCAGTTGTCTTGGTCGTCCGACGATTTGCTTGTTGAAGTAATGGAGCAGATAAGTCGAAACCAATAACATCGAGATTGTGATTGTTAAGTTCAGTGGTGTGTCTTCCGTTGCCACAACAAAGATCAAGAACAAAAGTTTGACGACTTTTGTCAATTTGGTTCATGATCCAATGGATTTCTTTGCATGCAGATTGATCCGTTCGATGAGAATAGATTTGGCTGTATTCCGCATCAAATGCGGATTTATACCATTCTTTATTGCTATTCATTTTCAGTTGTCAAGCGCATGGTTGAGTTGGTGGTTAGCGGAATCAACGGCCATTTCTATTTGCTCTAGCCAATTATCTGGAGCAGAAGGTGTACTGGATAGCCACGGAAAGGTAATGGATCGAGAAGCACTGACGAGAGCCATTCCATTGTTTTTTCGAAAACCATTTGCCGCATCTTCATAGGTCCCACCTTGTGCTCCGACTCCTGGAATAAGAAGCCACGCCAAAGGCATTCGGTTTCTGAGTTCTGGTAGTTGTTTTGGATGAGTAGCCCCGACAACAGCGCCTACGAGACCTTCTTGGTTATTGCTCCATTCATGAATGAGGTCGGCGATTCTTGAGTATATGGGTTGATCATCATGGGTCTTTAGGTCTTGGAGATCTTGGGATGAGGGATTGCTCGTTTTGCATAGTACAAAAATTGCGGAGTTTGTTTTTTTGGCTTGAGCAATAAAGGGCTGAACACCGTCAAGTCCCATGTATGGGTTAACAGTGACAGCATCGAACAGTGGTTTATGGTTGCTATTGAGTTTGAAAGCGGCTTGAGCATAAGCCGCTGCAGTTGAACCGATGTCTCCTCTTTTGAGGTCTCCAATAACTAAGAGCCCTTTTTCTTGTGCATAAGCAGATAGTTCCTCCAGAACACGCACACCATGATATCCAAGAGCTTCGAAAAAGGCGCTTTGGGGTTTGATGATAGGAATCTTGTGGTGAATGCGGTCGATGATCATGCAGGAGAATTCAAGGTAAGATTGTGCCAAGGTTTCAGGAGTTGCGCCTTTGTTTTGCCATTTTACAGGAAGATATTCAGGTCGTGGATCGATTCCGACACAGAGATACGAGTTCTTTTGTTTGCAGGCTTTTGTGAGACGTTGATGAAAGGTCTCGTGATTTAGATCCATGAGAGAAAGTTCTCCAAAATTGCTCGGCCGTTTTCGGTCAGGAATGATTCGGGATGAAATTGAACACCGGCAATGGGGCGTGTGCGGTGTTTGATTGCCATGGGGATGATTTGGTCTTGGATATGGCACCAGGCTGTAACGTAGAGCGGACTTGTTTTATTCTGAGCGTCAATGGCCAAAGAGTGGTAGCGCATAGCAATGAAGGGTGATGGGATTCCCATGAAAAGATCCGTATTGAGGTGTGTGATCGATGATGTCTTTCCGTGGATTGGAGTAGGGGCTCGTTTGACGGTATGTCCGAAGAATTGAGCGATGGATTGATGTCCCAAACAAACCCCTAAAATGGGAACTGTCTTGTAGGCCACTTTGATTGCGTTGTGGTTGGCGTGAGCGTTAGCAGGACATCCGGGTCCAGGAGAGAGTATAAGGCGCCTTGGAAGCACCTCTGACAAGACGTAGAGATCAGGATCGTCTGCTCTCACAACGATGGGCTCATCTCCTATTTTTTCTAAGAGATGGACAAGGTTCCAGGTGAAGGAATCAAAATTGTCGATGATGAGTGTTTTATTGTCCCATTCCATGAAGAACTGTTGCTGATTTCTTTGGTCATCACAACCACGTGATTTGACCGAGTTGAGAGTTTCTGCTTAAGAAGAATCTAGTTCTTATTCTAGAAAGTCATCTTAATCATCATAAGGCACTGTTGTTTTGGGGAAAACGATGGGATTTCTTTCAGGAAGTATCGATTTCACCGTGAGTTAGGTATTTTGTTGGATTTGCAAATCGAGGGTGGGCTTGGTGGGTACTCGTGTGTTTTGCGCCTCGAGTTCTTCTTTCTTGTTGGGGAATACGAGGCGTGTTGACTGATCTCTTGGGGAAAAACGGAACTCTTCTCACACCTTACTCACAAGGTTTAACGACAGATGTTTCGTTGAAGATGCACAAGATGTGGTGGGCCTTTCGATGTTTGGCACCTCTACGGGTGGCGAAGCACCGGCGAGTATGAATTTAGGGCGAAACCTGTGGATAACTATGGCAAAAGATAAAGCGATCGGCTCTAAGTGACGATAAAGAAGGAGCTTAGGTTCGCGGTGTAGTTGTGAGACTATTTGTTAAGAATGTTGCTGAGCCTTTTAAGACAGGACAGCTCAACTTGGCGAACGCGCTCTCGCGTCATGCCCACAATGTGCCCAATTTCCTTGAGTGTCATCGGGTCTTGCCCGTCTAACCCGTAACGCAATTTGAGAATTGTGCTTTCCGCTTCACTGAGGTCATGGAGGTGTTGGGTCAGGATTTCAATGTCGTTTGCCAAAAAGGTGTGATCTTCCGGGGTGGTGAGACTGTGATCAGGAATATGGCCTGCTCTTGAGTCGCTTCTCTCTATCGAGACTCTTTGATCCATTGCGATGGATGTTTGGAGAGCTTGTTTGACAGACTTAAGTTCTCTTGGCGCTAATTCGAGTGCCTGGGCGATTTCATCTGTTGTTGCTTGTCTTCCAAGCTGAGCTGACATTTCCAAAGACAGGCTTTTCCATCTGGTCACCAACTCGACCATATAGGAAGGCAAACGAATGGTCCGCGCGGTGTTGGAAAGGGATTTGCGAATAGCTTGTTTGATCCACCAAGTGGCATAAGTGCTAAATCGACACCCTTCTCCGGGATCGAATTTTTCCACTGCCCGAATCAGGCCCATATTCCCTTCTTCAATAAGGTCCGATAATGGAAGTCCTCGACTAGCATAAGATTTGGCTACGGAAACCACCAGTCGCAGATTCGCTTGAATCATGTGTTGGCGCGCAGCAGGGTCACCGTTTTGGATCTTTTGTCCCAATTCAATTTCTTCCTTCGCGGTGAGCAGAGGGATTGAATTGATGTCAGACAAGTAGGTTTCTATTGAGCTTGGAGCTGAAATAGCACGAATCTCCCTTTCACACCGTTCAAGATGCTAGGGAATCCGCTCCCCATCTTCAGGCGTGAAATCAAACACTGGTTGTCGGCGTCTCACAAAAACTTGGCAAACGGTCCTCATGAGGACCTGCAAATCGAGCCAAGGTGACCAGGTTCGGATGTATTCCAAATCGCACATGAGTCGTTTTCGAAGGCTGGTATTGCCGACGAAGCCTCGGGTTTGAGCTAGACCGGTGACCCCAGCCATGGCACGATGTCGCAAAGCATATTTCGGAATACTTTTACTAAATACTTGAGAGAATTCTGGCCTCTCGGGCCTGGGCCCCACCCAAGACAGATCGCCTTTGAGCACATTCCAAAGTTGGGGCAATTCGTCCAACCAAAGTTGACGCAAGATACGACCAGCAGGAGTAACCCGGGTATCGTGGCGTTGAGGCCAGACGGCTTGGTTGTGGGGTTCTGCGTCGATGGGCATGGTGCGGAGTTTTAGAATTGAGAATGACTTAGACCCTCGGGTGAGCCGCGTTTGAGAATAAAACGGAGGCCTTTGGCCACAGAGGGTCATGATCAAAGCGACAAGCAACACGACACAAGCCACGGGTATGAGTACAAGTGTAGCAATAGCGAGGTCGAATAGTCGTTTCAATCGAGCTGAAACCCCATCCCCTGGGCCCTCTGGGGCCCTTAGGCACCAATCACTTTCTTCCCAGTCACGACGACGATCATAGAACTCCCGGAGGTCTGGGTTGGACAAGGGGTCGACAATGAGCCAATTCTTGGGCAATTCGGCGTTCTTAAGAAAGCAGGGAGCAGGAAGACCCGCAGTGCGAGCGCGATTGCTTAACAATGCCTTAAGTCGATAAGTACCATAAGGTTGCCTCTGTATTGCCAAGGCGACCAAGCGAGATCTTGGGCCTGCGCCCCGGATTGCAACAGGTTGTGCCTGGATTTGGCAAAGAACCTTCAAGATGAATCGCCCCAACCACATGAAAGTGCCAACCATGGCCCAGGCGAAGAGGTTGTGGGTTCTTTCCAATCCAAGAGTCCCTATGAAACCAAGGGAACAAAGCGCCCCGATAGCCAATAAGGCGGTGGATGGTCTCGGAGAACAGAGTGGATCGGTCAAACACAAAAGGTGGCTGGCGCCACAGAAAATTAGGGCCAAGATGAAGGCCAAAATGGGTGAGAAGTCCCCAAAATAGATGAGGCCGACACTACAAGATGCGAAGTCTATGAGAGGGAGAAGGACGGAAATCAAACATCGGACTTGGTTGCTCATAGGCTCTTTTTGATGTCCGCATTGTGCGCTATTTGGGTTGGCATCATCTGGTGATCTCCGTTTGATTTCGTTTTGCTACGAATCTAAGACCTGTCGGAAGACCATATTGCAGCACATGTTAGCGTTGTTTTGTCGCACCTGCAAGGTAAGGTGTAGTCTTGACAACTGCCGTAACTTCGCTCATAGTCTCTTGTTATTGATGTCACACAAGAATACGCCCATGCGAGAGCAGTCTGTCAATTAGATGAATTCTGAATCTGAGGAACAACCAGAGCCTGCCACCCTCTCCAGACAATTTTGTTCTGAAGAGGAATTCTCCGTGATGTTAACCGAACGGATTCGGGTGCTCGTTCACATTGATTGTCTCGCCGTCCAGAATCAGAAATCACGGCTGTCCCGCAAGGTGCACAGCACGATCCTTGAGCAATCAACCATCGTAGAAGACTTGTTGGATGATCATGGTGCCCGTTTCAATGAGACGTTTGCTGGAATGTTGGAGCTCGTGTCTTCATTGCGGGCCTTCAGTTCTGTTGGGCAAGGGCTCAAGATCTTATCGCTGCACACCCGCGCCGCTGGTTTTTTGGGAAGTCCGGAGAAAGACGAAGCGTTTCGGCGCGAGGTTGAATCAACCCAGCGTTTTGCCGACACATGTGTCCGTGGCCTTTTGTCAAGCATTCACAAGGAAGCGGCTCTTTGTTGCGATTTGTCAGCAGTCGACGAGACACCTCTTCAGGTATTATCGCCGGACGGCACCCGACAGCGATTGCCACACACTTTGGGCGCTGATGATCACGAGGATGTGGGTGCCATGGTTGCCACAGAAGCATCGCTCTTTCTGGCGGCCCACAAGACCATGAACGAACGAGCTCCTTGCCAACGCTTTGACGATGTCCACGAGATGCGTAAGTTTGTTTCGCGGGTATGCAACGAAGAACAAGCTCGTTTTTTGGAGGCAAAACTCCAAAACATCCAGTCTCGTTACGACACCTTTATTTCGAATACACCCATCGAAATAAACAATGACGTCCTGAGAGATTTTCGCCACGCCCTGTCGATGTC
>WFTN01000151.1 GCA_015485455.1 Planctomycetota bacterium
GCCCCCGTCCACCCACTCTTCACCAAAGCTAAGAACGAGGCCAGCAAGAAAGACCCGAGAAACAAAGTCGAGCCCTTCCAATCTTGCACAAAGCGCCACTTGGAGGGATGCCGCTTCATGCTGTTGAGATAGGCAACAATAGGGACCAGGGCCGTGCCCCAAATCAGTAAGTCGAGAATGAGCTGAACAGCCGGGCTAAGATCAAATCCACCAAATCGAGCCAACACAACAAAAGGCGAAAATGGGAGTAAGCAGGCCCCTAAGATCCCAGGTCTTGTCGCCCTATGCCCAGGATCCGGGCCACCAAAAAGCCGGACGACTGTGGTCCGATTCGCATCGTCAATCGCCATTATTAGGAGCGCTCGAGAAGTGTGTTTCCGTTCATCACATCTGGTTGTGCGATCTTCATGACATCTAACAACGTCGGAATGATATCCGCCAATCGACCACCATTCGGATTGAGCTTGCAGCCGCGAAATCTCTCATCGATCAAAATCAATGGAACCGGATTCGTCGTGTGGGCTGTGTGAGCTTGGCCGGTCTTCTTGTCGAACATCATTTCCACATTGCCGTGATCCGCCGTCAAGAGAATGCCGCCACCTTTGGCAGTCATGGCTTCAGCGATTTGCCCCAATGCCCGATCGACGGCCTCAACAGCCTTGACGGAAGCATCAAAATCGCCGGTGTGCCCCACCATATCCGGGTTGGCGAAATTCATGATCATCACGTCGTGCTGACCGTCCGCGATAACCCGCAGGGCATTGGCAGTGATCTCCGGAGCGCTCATCTCCGGCTGAAGATCATAAGTCGGGACCTGAGGTGAAGGCACCAAAATACGATCCTCACCGACGAAGGGCTGCTCCTTGCCACCATTGAAGAAGAAAGTGACGTGGGCATATTTCTCAGTTTCAGCAATGCGGAGTTGTTTGAGCCCTTCTCGTTCAGCGAGTTCGCCAAAGACCATCTCCAAGTCAACCTTGGCGAAAGCAATTTCAACTGGATAACCCTCTTTGTATTGGGTCATCGTTGCAAAGGCTAAGTCCAAATCGTGACGGACATCAAAGCCGTCGAAACTTGGCACCATCAATGCTTCAGTCATTTGCCGGACACGGTCGGAGCGATAGTTGAACACGATGACACCGTCCCCAGGTGCTATTCGTGGTGCATTGTCAATGATACGAGGCAGAACGAACTCATCATTTTCTTCCGCTGCGTAGGCTGCTGCCAACCCGGCCAATGCCGTGGGAGCAGGCTCACCAACGCCTTCCACCAAGGCGTCATAAGCTATTTTGACCCTTTCCCATCGGGTATCTCGGTCCATGGCATAGTATCGGCCGCAGATTGTTCCGATCCGCCCAGCCCCGGCCTCAGCCATCTTGCCTTCTAACTGCTGCAGGTATTGTTCGGCAGATCGAGGTGGCGTATCACGGCCATCAAGGAAGGCGTGAAAAATGCAACGGTCGCCCTTAAGCCCCTGTTGGGCGGCTAAGTCCAGGAGCGCCAAGTAGTGGAAATCGGAGCTGTGAACTCCCCCATCCGAAAGAAGTCCCATCAGATGCAGGCGAGTCCCACGCTCCTTCACTTGGGCAATCACCGACATGAAGGCGGGGTTTTCGAAGAAGCTCTTGTCGTTCACAGCAGCGTTGATGCGATCAATATCTTGAGCAACAACCCGACCTGCCCCTATGTTCATGTGCCCCACTTCTGAATTGCCCATCAAACCCGGCATCAAACCGACGTCTGTTCCCGATGCAGCAATCTTCGTGTTTGGGTAGCGGGAAAAGAATCGGTCAAATGCCGGTGTGTGGGCGGCGGCAATAGCATTGCCGTCCACCAAATCATTGAGCCCGAAGCCATCGAGCACGATCAAAGCATGTGGGGTGCGCAAAGAGTATTCCTCAATCGTTCCTGCCGCCGAGCAACCCGGCGCGCATGGCATAGTATAGCAATGTTGCGATAGACGTGATGGCTGCGGCGACATAAGTGGAAGCTGCTGCTCTCAAGACACGCCGAGCCCCCACCATTTCATCGGCTTGCAGGATGTGGCCACCTTCCAACGCCAGCAAAGCTCTGCGGCTCGCATCAAACTCGACCGGCAAAGTCACAATGGTAAACAACGTGGCGAAGGCGAATAGAAAAACCCCCAATTGGGCCATGGCACCGAATTGCATAATGGAACCGATGAAGATCAGGAAGTAACTGGCATTCGTGCCAATATTTGCCATCGGAACCAGTTTGGAACGGAGCCCCAACCACATGTAAGCTTCAGCATGCTGAATTGCATGCCCCACCTCGTGAGCGGCAATACCCAAGGCTGCAATGGAACGGCCAGAATAATTTTGCGCCGACAGGCGCAATGTACGGGAAGTCGGATCATAGTGATCGGAGAGAAAACCCCCAGTTTGCTCAACCCGCACGTCATGGACATTGTTGTATTGCAAAATCGCACGGGCAATATCAGCACCGGTCATGCCGTTGCGTGCGCCCACTTGACTGTACTTAGAAAACGAGCTCTTCACCCACCACGAGCAAATCCCCGAAAGTAGCAAGCAAGGACCAACAAAAAGAAGATACATCGGATCGAACCAGCCAAAATACATAGCTCAGCCTCCTCAAGACTTAGACCCGCGCTTAGAAAAGCCCGGTGATCTCACCATTTTCATCAATGTCAATTTGCCGCAAAGCTGGTTTGCTACCCAACCCTGGCATCAGCATCATGTCGCCGGCCAGGGGATATAGAAAACCAGCGCCCGCCGCCAAACGAATATCCCGAATCGGGAAAGTATAACCAGTTGGCGCCCCTTTCAACTTGGCATCATGACTCAGACTCAAGTGAGTCTTCGCCATACAAATCGGCAGATTTCCATAACCCCAAGAAGTATATTGATCTGCAGACCGTTTGGCCTCGTCGGAAAGCTCAATATCAGCGGCCCCATACACCTGGGTGGCCAAAGTAATGATTTTCTCTTCGATCGATGAATCTAAGTCGTAGAGATGCTTAAAGGATGCCCCGCTTTCCGCTGCACTCACGACTGCATGGGCCAAAGCCTCCCCACCGGCTCCTCCATCTGCGTGCATCTTAGAAATTTCAGCCGCCCTTGCCCCAAACTCCAGGGCTTTCTTTTGGACATATTCGATTTCTTCAGGCAGATCTGTCGAGAAATGGTTGATGGCTACGACCACCGGAAGACCATGGAGGCGCACGTTGTCAATGTGTTTCTTCAAGTTGGGCAAACCGTCATTGATCGCCGGTATGTCCTTTTCGAAGAGAGCTGGGTCGAGGGGCTTCCCAGCCCGAATCTTAAAACGATCGCAGTGGGCTTTAAGAGCGCGGATCGTCACCACCAAAACAATGGCATCGGGGGTGATCCCGGAGGCACGACACTTGATGTTGCAGAGTTTCTCGAAACCCATGTCCGCACCAAAACCACTTTCGGTCACGGTGTAGTCAGCCAATCTGGTGGCGATCTGGTCAGCGACCACACTGCTGTTGCCATAGGCAATATTGGCGAATGGCCCAGCATGGATGAACGTAAGAGTTCCTTCAGTGGTCTGCATCACTGTTGGATTGACGGCCTCCTTCATAATGGCAGCCATGGCCCCGGCGCACTCCATCGTTTCTGCGGTGACCGGCTCTCCAGCTTTGTCTTCCCCAACAACCATGCGCCCCAGCCGACCACGCAAGTCAAAGATGTCCTTGGAGAGCCCAAGGCAGGCCATGACTTCCGACGCCGGGGTAATATCAAAGCCAGTGATGCGCGGTACACCGTTCTTCTTGCCTCCCAAACCGATTTCGATCTGGCGAAGGGCTCGATCATTGATGTCAACAACCCGCCGATAGGTCACCCGCTCTGGGTTCAAATTAAAGGGGTTCTTAAGAAGGATGCTGGTGTCGGTCCAAGCGGCGAGAAGGTTGTGAGCTGCCCCCACCGCATGCATGTCCCCAGTCAGATGAAGGTTAAAATCCTCCATCGGCACGACTTGAGAATGCCCGCCGCCAGCGGCTCCCCCTTTGATGCCAAACACTGGCCCCATGGATGGCTGGCGGATGGTGGTGATGGTGTTCTTGCCTATCTTGTTCAGTGCGAGGCCCAGGCCGATGGTGGTGACAGTTTTACCTTCCCCCAAGGGTGTGGGTGTGACCGCCGTCACCCCGATATACTTGCCACGGGCCGCTCCAGCGAGGCGTTTCCCCACAGAGGCATTGATCTTTGCCTTATACGGCCCATAGAGACTGAGTTCATCCCTCTTCAGGCCAAAGCGTTCCGCCACTTCCTGAATCGGTTCCAAATCGTGGGCGCGGGCAATTTCGAGATCAGTCTTCATACTCTTTCCTTTTCCTTCTGGTCTGCACCAATATAACGAGCTTGACTGCCAAAAGCGCAACATGCCCGAGGAAAAGACCCAGGAATGGAGTATTCCATCCAATTCGGGCCGACCTTGGGAGTTATCCACAGGCCTCTCTAAGAAAATCGTGAATAAATCATGACTTTGTCCCCCTTGTTTGAGAATTCTAGTTGACCTAATGGAGGCAATCTCTATATTGAGTAACAGGGTGGCACACACGAGCGGGCTCCTCACCTGCGCGCGTCACCCCAGATTGACGGTGATAACTCATCACAATCAAACCACCACCACAGTAAACCACATTGATCTCTCATCAGTGGTTTCCCCCGGCATCGGAGCCTTCACCGATGCCGGATTTTTATTGCCTACTCATAAAGAAAATTTCAGGCTTCACATTCCCAAGCTCATTGGGCTATGAAGCGAGGCGAAATCAGCCCTCGTAGTGCTAAAAGTGAAAGCCGCATGGCTAGGGAGTTACCATCTGAGTCCTCAAACTATCTCGGGCCAATTCCGAGTGATGAAATCCATGAATGTGCGCACGCATCCCGAGTCCTTGAGCTCTGGGCAGGTGAGAATCCAAATTCCCAACGCAGGCACTCTTTGAGCGTTGGGGACCGCTATCAATCCGTCTGCCACTCCGTCGCGCAATAACGCCAGCCCCAGGCCCTTTTGGACAAGATTCAGGGCATCACCATAGTGTTGCGCCTCAGCGACAATCTTTGGGCGGCCTGCTAAACGTCGAAAAACCTTCGTCTGCCAACGCCGCAGCTCATTGGACCGAGAAGAAGCTTGGTGATTCCAAATGACCCAATCACTGTCTTCAGACAAACAGTATGGCTCGTCGTCACCCTTGACATAGGAAGGGGATGCTCGAACTTCGAAACCAAGGCGACCAAGCTGCCTACCCACAAGTTCTTGAGGAGGTTCATTGGTCAAGACAATCTCTACAGCCGCTATTGGGATGTTCTTCCTCTCCCGGTTATTGGCAGGCCAGTCGTGGTCTGTCCGAATCTTCAGTTCGATCCCCGGAAAAGCCGCCAAGAACGGGGGCATGAGTGGCAACAAGTTCAACAGTCGGCTATCGGGCAGAGACACCACCAAGGAACCCCGAGGATCTGGATTCTTACTCAACGCCCGGCCAGCGAGGGCGTGAACGTTTGCTTCCATAGCCAGGGCTTCCGACAGGATACCTTCACCTTCCGAAGTCACGCGATAGCCAGTCCTCAGTGGCTCGAACAAGCGAAGCCCCAAAGAATCCTCCAACTTCCCGACATTGCGTAGAACCGTGGCATGACTCACCCCGAGATCCTTGGCCGCAGCAATCACAGACCCGGCCTTGTTCACCGCCAAGAAAAACCGCAGGTGATCCCAATTCAAGTCATTGTTCATATATGAACATCCATTATGAAGAAATGTATGTTTATGAACATTACTGTAAGCGCTAACGTTTCGTCAATTCATAGTTCGGAGGAAGAAAATGACAGAAACACTCTCTGGCATTGACGTAGCATTGACCCAAATCCGAAACGGCGGCTTCGTGATCGTCGTGGATGACGAAGACCGAGAAAACGAAGGCGACCTCATCATCGCCGCAGAAAAAGCGACGCCTGAGCAGGTAGCATTCATGATCCGGCACACTTCAGGGGTCATCTGCGCCCCATGTGAACCTAACCGCCTGAATGATCTCGCCTTGCCTCCCATGGTCGAATCCAACCAAGAAGCACACCGCTGCGCCTTTGCGATTTCGGCAGATTACCTCCCCGGTATGACCACCGGAATTTCTGCAGCAGAGCGAGCCGCGACACTGCGCGCCTTAGCGAACGGCGAAACCGGCGCTGACGACTTCGTCCGCCCCGGACATATTTTTCCTTTGTCCTACCAGACAGGTGGCGTCCTGGTTCGCTCCGGCCACACCGAAGCCGCTGTAGATCTTTGCCGTTTAGCAGGTTTGCTCCCTGCAGGCGCCCTCTGCGAATTGGTCAATGACGATGGAACGATGAAACGTCTCCCAGAATTAAAACATTTTTCTGAAGAGCACGACTTGCCAATCATTTCAATCGAATCGCTCATTCGCTACCGGACAGAGAATGAAGTGTTGGTGAATGAAGTCGCAAACAAAGCAATCGTCTTGGACGGCGTCCGATTTCAAATGCACGTTTACCGCACAGTCTTTGAGGAGAGATACATAACAGCTCTGGTTCAAGGCGAAATTCAAGAGAATGAACCCACCGTGGTCCGTGTAGTCAAGGGAGAAAGAGATCGAGATTTCCTGGCAAGCGCGATGGTTCCAGGCAATGTCATCTATCGATCGTTGAAGTCCATCGGCGATGCACCCCAAGGCGTTTTCCTCTACTTGCCCAACAACAAAAGCCCCCTCCCGGAGCAACCAAGCCATGTGTGGCGAGAAGTCGGCTTAGGAAGTTACATCCTGAGTCGATTGGGTGTGAAACGAATTCACTTGATCGCCAGTAGGGAAATATCTTTCCCTGGGATCGCGAGTTTCGGCCTGAGCATCGAGACCATCATCAAAGAGGAATGACGGCACAAACTGCCGAACGAAATCAGGCCACGAAATGGGCCGTCAAGGCAAGATCGTGAGATCAGCGATGACGGCCAAAAGTTAGACAGTGAATCCCAGCCTTTGAGAGCCGCATCGCTTGCGATCAGTGCCGGAAGTGACGACGACCTGTTAGGACCATAGCCATGTCCTTGTCATCGCAGGCTGCAATGACGTCCTTGTCGCGGATAGAGCCTCCTGGCTGAATGACAGCGGTGATACCAAATTCCTGTGCTGACATGATGCCGTCGGCAAAGGGGAAAAACGCATCAGACGCCATGACAGCACCTTGGCAGAGTTCGCCACCTTTCTTACCAGCCAGTTGAACAGAATCGATACGACTCATTTGTCCAGCACCCGTGCCGATGAGGCGTTGATCCCGTGCGAAGACAATGGCATTTGAGGTCACGTGTCGGCAGAGTGCCCAAGCAAATTGCAAATCGAGTGCTTCTTGCTCGCTCGGGTGCCTGGCTGTCACGGGGTTGACTTCTGGGACAATGGAACGGTCGGGCGTTTGCACCAACATGCCCCCTCGAATCCATCGCAGTTCACGCTCACCATCGAGGACGCGCTCACCTATGTCACCCGTCTTCAGGATACGCACGTTCTTGCCCCACTTGGCACCCTGCCGCAAGATCGCCAAGCTCTCGCCCAAATACTCTGGGGCGATGATGACTTCAAAGAACTTGTCTTTCGTTGCAACCAACCGTGCAGTTGCCTCGTCCAAAGGCCCGTTGAATGCCACGATGCCACCATAGGCAGACATGGGATCACCAGCGTGAGCCAAGACGAAAGCCTCTTCTTGGCTCGAAGCGTGGCTGGCCGCGCCACAAGGGTTCTTGTGCTTGATCACTGTACAAGCGATGTTGGGCAAACTCTTCACGCACTCGAAAGCGGCGTCGGCGTCTAAGTAGTTGTTGAAGGACAGCTCTTTGCCATTCAATTGCTCAGCGAAAGCCACGCATCCGTCTGCCGGTTTCTGGCCCAAATAGACTGCGGCTTCTTGATGGGGGTTCTCCCCATAGCGCAGGCCTTGTTTGCGTTCGTAAGTTGCCGTGATGCGCTCGGGAAGAAACTCCCCACCCAAGTAATCTTGAATAGCTGCATCATAAGCAGATGTCACCTGAAAAGCCTTCTTCGCCCAATGACGCCGTTGATCAAGAGTCGTACAACCCTGTTGATTCTCAAAGGTCTCAATAAACTCGGCGTAATCGTCAACTTGAGTCAGAACAGTGACAAAACTGTGATTCTTGGCGGCGCTTCGAATCATGGTGGGACCACCAATGTCGATCATCTCGATGGCATCGGCGTCATCCACTTCTGGCTTTGCTATCACCTCCGTGAAGGGATAGAGATTGACAACCACCAAGTCAATAGGCCGAATGCCGTTGGCTTCAGCGGCCTCTTGATGGCTCTCCACATCTCGGCGCATGAGGAGACCCCCATGAATCCGAGGATGCAGAGTTTTCACTCGACCATCCATCATCTCGGGAAACTCGGTGACATCGCTGACATCCACCACATCCACGTTGTTTTCCCGCAATAAACGGGCGGTGCCACCGGTAGAGAGAATCTCGACTCCACCCTTAGCCAAGGCCTGAGCCAAAGCCACAACACCATCTTTCTTGAAGACGCTTATCAGCGCACGTTGTATTTTTTGCGAATCTGCGGTCATTTCGAGTCCCTTTTACTCGCCTGACGGCGAAGCCATGCTTCAATAAAGTCGTTGAGGCGGCCATCGAGCACAGCATTCACATTGCCCACTTCCGTGTTTGTTCGATGGTCCTTAACCAATGTGTAAGGCTGCAAAGTATAAGTGCGGATTTGGCTGCCGAAGGCGATCTCACCCTTAGCATCGTAAGCCGAGGCCACTTCCTTTTCGCGCTCCATTTCCTGGAGGCGAGCTAAGCGACCTTTAAGTACGGTCATGGCTGCGGCCTTGTTCTTGTGTTGTGACCTTTGATTTTGACACTGCACCACAACGCCGGTAGGCAAATGGGTAATGCGAACCGCTGAATCCGATGTGTTGACATGTTGTCCGCCCTTACCGCCAGCGCGATAAGTGTCGATGCGCAAGTCCTTATCTAAGATCTCGATGCCCTCAGCGTCCTCCAGGTCTGGAATAACGTCGATGCCGACAAATGAAGTTTGACGCTTACCCGCTGAGTTAAAGGGTGAAATGCGAATCAAACGGTGAACGCCCATCTCTGCACGAAGCTTGCCGTAGGCATATTCGCCGGTAATGCGAAGCTGGGCACCTTTGATCCCGGCCTCATCATTGACCGTGATATCAATAGTCTCACACTTCATGCCTTCGGCGTCGGCCCAGCGCTTATACATGCGAAATAACATGTCAGCGAAGTCGTTGGCGTCGGTGCCGCCGTTCCCCGCTTGAATTGTCAAGATGGCCGGTTGAGCGTCATGAGCACCGTAAAAAAGCGCTTCCAATTCATACTCATCGTAGCGGGACTCCAAACCGGCAATCTCGGACAAGACTTGTGCTTCTTGATCTTCGTCTCCTTCAACCATCTCTGCCAGTTCAAAGAGATCATTCACTTCACTGTCGAGAGACCCTAAACCGTCAACTACCCTTTTTGCAGTTTTGAGCTCACGAATAATCTTCTGGGCTTTGTCCGAGTCATCCCAAAACCCAGGCTCCGACATCTTGGCCTCTAATTCTTCGGCACGAACAGACTTGGCCGCGAAGTCAAAGAGAGTCCTTGAGATTCGAAAGACCGTCTCGCAACTTTGTCAGTTTGATTTCGAGTTCGTGAAGCATGGTGATTTCCTTAAGTGCGCGGTGACCATGACTGGCCCGTACATTTGGTCTTGGGACTTAGCTAACGTCGTCGTTGATTTCTTTTTTCTTCCCATGGTGGGGACCACCCATGGAAGTATCATAAATCTTGGTGAAGCCGTGAACTTCGCCCAAGCTATAGGCTGAGAGGATTTTGCCGCGCTCGCTCTTAAGGAATCGCATGAGCATAGCGAGAATCCTTAAGTAATCGTCATGGTGGCCATTGGGTCCAACGATCATGCACACCAGCTTGACCGGGCGGTCGTCGATCATGCTGCCATAGTCGATCCCCGTCTGGGAAATTCCCAGGGCCAGAGCAAAATCATCCACAGTACCCAAGCGGGCATGGGGAATCGCGATTCCATAGCCAATACCCGTGCTCATCAAGACCTCGCGGCTCATGATGGCCTCTTCGACGGCAACACGCTCGCCGATGGCTCCAGACAGCGTCAAAGAGTCCAAAAGGGTTTGGATGGCGCTGGCCTTGTTTGACCCGTCCAAATTGACGATGCGATTGGGCGCCAGTAATTCTGAAAGTTCGTACATCAAGCTCGATCCCCAGTGTTCTTCCGGGGCTGAGAATAGCCGCTTTGGGGGTCCACGACAACATGAAGAGACCTCCAGAGGCCCCATTATTCGGGGCTAAGGTTGCGAATTTGAGAGTGAGCACGTATCAGATGGCATGAGCAACGAAGACCAGTGGGCAAGCCCCTTTACTCAGCCCGTTTCCTGTCGCTTGATCAGGCCCCCATCAAATCAAGCGAAATCCCTCATTGTGGCCCTCCATGGCATGGGACAAAACGCCGACCTTATGGCCCGAGCCACCAGACCTCTCCAAAATGAGGACCGTGCCATCCTCATCCCAGACGCTCCCTTACCCTTCGAGAAGACGGTTTCTGGAGGCCGCCGCAAGACTGGGCGTGCGTGGTACATATACACGGGGGATCAAGAGGCATTTTTGGACTCCGCAAGGCGCAGTGGTCAGTGGCTCATGGGGCAGATTCAGCGAGCAAGAAATGAACTGAGCAATGAGAATCTGCCCATTCACCTCTTGGGCTACTCCCAAGGGGGTTACTTGGCAGCCATCCTGACCTTTGAGAATCCCCGCCTGTTCTCCAGTTTGATCAGCTGTTGCTCCCGGATGAAAACCGAGATCTTGGCTGCGGATTCTGCCCCAGCTCCCATCCCGACCCTGGTCATTCACGGTGACAAAGACACCTCATTGCCCATAGCTCGGGCCAGGGAGTCCGCCGACGATCTAAGGGCCAAAGGTTGGCAGGTGGATTTTCGCTCCTTCCCCCACGCTGGCCACAAGATGGAAGCCGCGCAATGGGAGACCGTCGATCGATGGCTTCAAGATCTGGTCTCTACCTAAGACAAAACGCCATGCTTTTTGCCCACCTTGACAAAGGCAGCAACAGCCCGCTCAAGCTGGTCTTGATCATGCCCGGCACTGATTTGCACCCGAATGCGCGCCTCACCCCTGGGCACCACGGGGAATGAGAACCCAATGACATAAATGCCTTCCGCCAACATGTCGCTGGCCATGTCCTGAGCCAATCTGGCGTCACCGAGCATGATGGGAACAATGGGATGAACCCCAGGTTTGATCTGAAAACCTGCTTCCGTCATAGCATTTCTGAACCACAAGGTATTGGCCTCAAGGCGATCACGCAGCTCGGTGGTTTCCGAGAGTTTCTCCAGGCAAGCAATGGAGGCACAAACAATGGCCGGTGCTACAGTATTGGAAAAGAGATAAGGCCGGGAACGTTGCCGCAACATCGCGACGATTTCCCTGCGGGCTGAAGTGAAACCTCCACTGGCTCCTCCCAGAGCTTTGCCCAGAGTCGATGTGATGATGTCAACTCTGTCCATCACACCGCAGTGCTCAGGAACGCCACGGCCCGTAGGTCCGAAGAATCCCGTGGAATGACTGTCGTCCACCATCACCAAAGCGTTGTATTTGTCAGCCAGATCACAGATTTGGTCAAGTTTGGCGATACTGCCGTCCATTGAAAAAGTGCCATCCGTGGCAATCATGCGGGTTCGGGCACCCTGCGTCGCCTTGAGCTTCTCTTCTAACTCAACCATGTCGCCGCTGGCATAACGATGCCGCTCAGCTTTGCACAAACGAATGCCGTCGATAATAGAAGCATGATTGAGAGCGTCCGAGATGATGGCATCTTCCTTGGTCAACAAGGTCTCAAAAAGTCCGCCGTTGGCATCGAAACACGAGGTATAGAGAATCGTGTCTTCCATGCCCAAGAATTTAGAAATGGCACCTTCAAGCTCTTTGTGAATCTCTTGGGTCCCACAAATGAAGCGCACGCTGGAAAGACCAAATCCCCAACGATCCAACCCTTTCTGGGCTGCAGCAATGAGGTCCCCGTCGTTGGCAAGACCGAGGTAGTTGTTGGCGCAGAAGTTGAGGACCTTCTCCCCACGAACTTCAATCTCGGCACTTTGAGCACTGGAGATAATGCGCTCGTCCTTCAGCAACCCAGCTTCTTCGATTTCTGCCAACTCTTGTTGCAGACGGGCCTTAGTCTGATTGTACATCTTTGCTCTCCTCTTCCGATCTAGGCGTAACGCTTGGTGACATTGGGAATCAGGTATTCGGTCATGGTCCGTTCAAGGTCGTACTCTGGAGCAAACCCCCAATCATCCCGGGCCCTAAAGTCGTAGACATCTGCGGGCCAAGTATCCACAATCCCTTGGCGCTTAAGGTCAGGTTTGAAGTTAATATCAGCTTGGGGAAAGTGCTGCTTGACTAAGTGAGCAAACTCACCGGCGCTCGGATTAAAGGCCCCGATATTGTAGACCCGCCCCGAGAGTTTGCTGGCATCTGCTGCCATCAAATCTAAAAGGGCCTTGATGGCATCGGGCATAGCCATAAAAGTGATGCGAGCGTCTTCTCGGACGAAACAATCATAAGCTTCACCCTTGGCAGCGGCATGAATCATCTCAGGAACATAGTCACTGGTGCCACCACTGGGAACAGTGAACGCCGAAATCAGCCCGGGGAAACGGATGGCCCTGAAATCAACGCCCCCATGGGTCTCGTCTTCTACCGCAAGCTGCCGATAGTGATCGGAATAGTAGCGACCCAACTGTTCGCAGTAAAGCTTGTTGCAACCGTACATGGTCGTCGGCAATGTCCATTGATTTTCAGACACCCGCCCGGTTTCTGTTTTTGTCGTCAAGTCAGGAAGTCCATAGACAGCGATGGAGCTGGGGAAAAGAAACTTGACGGTTTCACCATGCCAGCGCGATTGCTCAACAGCGAGCTTCAACAGGTTCAATGTGCCTTCCACGTTGACTGCATGGGCTGTCTCGGGGGTAAACTCTGCTCGAGTCGAAAGAAGTGCCGCCAGATGAAAAATGGCGTGAATCTCATATTCACTCACCAAACGGTCGAGCAGGTGTTTGTCCAAGACATCACCCACAATGGTGGCCACGCAGAGATCACGAATCTCCGGGTCTGGCTCACGAAGATCTAAGGCCAACACGTCGTATTGATTGGCCTTGTGCAGGGCGAAGACCAAACCGTGGCCCACTTCTCCATTGGCACCTGTCACTAAAACTACGGGTTTCCGTCTCAAGATCTTCCTCCGTTTGTCGGCTCACATGGGTTTCGGACAAAGCGAGCCATGGCTGGGCATTGGAACAGAACTGGAGGGCGGTTTCAATCCGGGACGGCCATGAGCCATGGGGTTACGCCCGCTTGGCCGCACGAAAAGCACTCTTCGCCAAATCCAGCACACCCTGGGCATCTTCCGGTTCCAGGGTCATCCAGCGTTTCTTAGCCATCCGCTGCTCAATGGCTCGTTTCTCCAGTTGAAGGGAGGTGACATGCTTTCCCCCATCGTTGAACACATGAATACGCCCCTTCGGCCCCAAGATCACGAATGTCTTTGCGGCTAAATCAAGCAAGACATGGTTGGTCTTGGCCCGCCCTAAGTCAGCGCGGGCACAGCCAGTAGGACGCTCACCTGTCTTAGCCCGCTTCTGAGCATGACTGGTGCGCCAGGATTCACGGCGGGTGTGGCGTTCTTGCCCCAAAGTCATGTCAGCCAAAATTCCCTCCGCTGCTGCAGCAGCGTGAGATAAGCGCTTGGCCACGGGCAATCGCTTAAGCTCTTGGTTGATTCGGGCTAAGGAGCGATCCGAGTTGTGGATCAAACGAGCCAAAGGATGTTCCGGCTGCTCTAAGATGAGCTTGTAGGCTGGCTGGCCATCAGGAAGCTGACCGATGACATTCAGCCCCAAACGAACAGCACGACTTCTTGTGGATGAGCGCACCAATTGGACAGTGACAGCAAAGCGTTCCGGCCCAGCCTCTGTCCGTTGATGAAAATATCCCAAAACCACTTGGCCACGAATGTCATAAGCTCGATTGCGACGCTCAAAATCCGGGAGGCGATCTTCAACCAGGTCTTCCCTGGCGGACTTGAGAATCACCACCCTGCCCTTGTCAGATGCCAGCTCTTCCACTCCACTGTCCTTCTTTTCGATAGCGAAGTCGAGCAAACTGCAAAACTTGGGAACCCCGGTTTCCGAGTATCCGCAAAAGACGTCCCGGGGCGTTGGAGGACTTCCCGTGGCCGGATCTGCCCCTTCAACAAAGAAACTATAGACCACCCCAGGGCAAAAAGCCGCATGGCTGGCAATGGCATCGTCGATGTGGGTTTCCAATGATTTGAGAGCCTCGTCCATCTGCTCGCGTCGGCCTTCCCCCCGCCCAGAGAAGCCCAACTTGAATTTGGCCTCAAAAGGGGGCAATGAACGGACCACATCCCGAGCATAGGGCCGGCCCATGAAGATACCCCGGGCCAAGTCTTCAAATCGACTTTGAAGCGCGACCATTTCGTCCAGGATACGATCTCGCTCTGATTTTGATTTCTTTGGGCGCGGTTTGTTCATGGCGAGAATCCTACTGATCTGAGCGCAAAAGGCGACCGTGGAGTCCAACCCCCAAGACTGCTAACATGGAAGCTGCGAATTCCCGGCAGTGCCAATTGCGGCATCCTTTGCTGGGCCAAGGACTTGGATCTGAAAGGAGTGGGATGTGACTGAGATCCCCAAGAAGTACAAACACGGCGACGCCGAAAAAAAATGGCGTAGTTTTTGGCAAGAAAACGAACTCTTTAGCTGGGATCCGTCAAAATCTCGAGAAGAGACCTTCGTCGTAGATACCCCGCCCCCGACGATTTCTGGGTCCCTCCACATCGGTCATGTCTTCAGCTACACCCATCAAGATCTTATCGTTCGCTACCAGCGGATGAAGGGCATGAATATCTCCTACCCCATGGGATGGGACGATAATGGTCTGCCCACCGAACGCCGGGTGCAAAACATCTTCGGCATTCGTTGCGAACCGAAGCTGCCCTATGACGCCGACTGGAAGCCCCGTCGCGACAAGAAGAAAAAAGACGGCATTGAAGAAGTCTCGCGGCAAAATTTCATCGAAGCTTGCAGCATCATCACCGAAGAAGATGAAAAAGTGTTCGAAGAATTGTGGCGGCGCATGGGGCTCTCCATCGACTGGAACCAACAATACGCCACGATCAACGAAATCAGTCGGTTGACGTCTCAGGCTTCATTCCTGGAACTCGTCAAGAAGGACATGGTCTACAGCACCGAAGCCCCCACCATGTGGGACATCGATTTCAAAACCGCTGTAGCTCAGGCAGAAGTCGAAGACAAAGAACGCCCTGGTCTGATGCACCAAGTTCGTTTCGGTATCCAAGGCGGTGGCGAATTCTCCATCTCGACAACACGTCCGGAACTCCTGCCCGCTTGCATTGCTGTGGTGGCCCACCCAGATGATGATCGTTTCAAAGATCTCTTCGGCAAGACAGCCATCACTCCTCTCTTCCACACAGAAGTTCCTATCCTGGCTGCCGAGCATGCCGATCCGGAAAAAGGCACAGGTATCTTGATGGTCTGTACTTTTGGCGATTCCAACGATGTGGATTGGTGGAAGAAGTCGAAATACCCCGTCAAGCAGATCATTGGCCTCAATGGACGCTTGGTGGATGTCGAATTTGGCAAAGGTCACTTTCACAGCGCCAACCCGGAAGCGGCCAACGCAGCCTATGCTGAGCTCAAAGGTCTTTATGCCAAACAGGCAAAAAAGAAAATCGCTGAGCTCTTGGCAGCAGATGGCACCGGCCCCCATGGGGAAGGTAGCGCTCTTGTAGGTGAACCAGAAGAGATCTCGCACCCGGTGAAGTTCTACGAAAAGGGCGATCGCCCTCTGGAATTCGTGCCAACCCGACAATGGTTCACCAAGGTGCTGGAACACAAAGAAGCACTCTTAGCCCAAGGGGCAAAAATCGCTTGGCATCCTCCATTCATGCGGAGTCGCTATGACAGCTGGGTTGATGGCCTCAATCAAGATTGGTGCATCTCAAGGCAGCGCTACTTCGGCGTGCCATTCCCAGTCTGGTATGCGGTGAAAGAAAACGGCCTCACAGACTACGAAAGCCCGATCTTTGCCGACATGGATCAGCTTCCGATTGATCCCATGTCTTCAGCCCCCCGTGGGTTCGAAGAATCCCAAAGAGATCAACCTGGAGGTTTCCGCGCTGACCCAGACGTCATGGACACCTGGGCGACGAGTAGTTTGACACCTCAGATTGCCAGCAAGTGGGCAACCGACAAAGAACGCCACCAAAAGCTCTTCCCCATGGACGTGCGCCCCCAAAGCCATGAGATCATCCGTACTTGGGCCTTCTACACCATTGTCAAAGCTTGGATGCACGAAGACGAAATCCCCTGGAAGAACGTGGTCATCTCTGGTTGGATTCTCGACCCTGACCGTAAGAAGATGAGCAAGTCGAAAGGCAACGTGGTCACTCCAGAACATCTCTTGGACGAGCATTCCGTTGATGGTGTACGTTACTGGACTGCTCGCGCTCGTTTGGGTTCGGACACAGAATTCGACCCCACAGTTTTCAAAGTCGGAAAACGATTGGCCAACAAGGTCTTCAACGCCAGTCGTTTTGTGTTCATGCAAATTGATCGGGCTTTAGAAACCAGCGCCATGCCTGGTCCCCAAGCGATCACGGAACAACTCGACTTGGCATTGATCGCTAAGCTAAAAACCGTGGTTAAGATTGCCACCGACGCCTTCGAGCGCTTTGACTATGCCGCTGCATTGCAGGCATCGGAAGAAAGCTTCTGGCAATTCTGCGATCATTACGTCGAATTGGTGAAAGCTCGTTCATACGCCGACGATGACACCCCTGCACGACGCTCCGCTTTGGCAACGTTACAATTGGGTCTGAATGTTCACCTCCGCCTGCTGGCCCCCTTCATTCCTTTCGTCACTGAAGAAGTATGGTCTTGGCGGATGGCAGGAGAAGGTCGTTTAGCTTCCGTTCACACCAGTCCTTGGCCCAGTGAAGTTGACTTCGCGAAAGTGGAAGGTGATGCCCCCATCGAAGCCCTGACTATGGCAGTAGAAGTGACGTCAAAGATTCGCGGAGCCAAATCCGACGCACAAAAGAGTCTCCGATGGCCAGTGAGCGCTTTGTCCCTGACCGGATCACAAGACGCCATCGACGCCATCTCTTTGGTTCTTTCGGATGTTCTCGCCGCAGGCAACGTTCAAGACGATGCTTTCTCCACCACCCTGGGGGAAGCACCAGAAAACGAGCGATTGGGTGTGGAGGTGACGTTGAGCCAAGAATCTAACCAAGACGCTTAGACGAGAACCAAGACTTGCCGTCCTCTTGAGGATTTCCTCAAGGGGACAGCCAAGCACATACAAAAAAATTCCTTTGAACACACCTCTCCGATTTCCGTTACCTTTCTTGAGTGACAGATAATGGAAGCAGAGGCCAATGCGCAAAGACCAAACCCTTCTTCCCCTCATCGTCGGCATCTTGCTCCTCTTGGGCAGCGCATTCTATGCCTTGCAGCAAGATGAAAGTGGCGACGTATTGGAAGAGACTCATCTCAAACGAAGTCTTCCCCCGCTCAACCAATCAAAAGCCAACGTTCCCTCCCATAAGGCTGGCCCTGGCGATCCAAACTCGAGAACTCCGCAAACGAGCCTCAAGCTGTCGCCAAAATTTGCCCGCGACACGAAGCTCGATTTCGGCCCCGGGATTCTCTGCGGCGACTCCACCGTCACTTTCACTTTGCGGGACAAGAAGGGGCAACCCTTGATCGCCGAACAAATGATCGATATCCAACTCTGGCGCAAGTTGGGGAAATTTTGGATCCAAGAGAACGCCCATTTCGACAGGTCAAAATCCACTGCCATTTGCTCCGGCAGACTTGGCACGGGTTTGGAGCCTGGGGAATACGAGGTCGGTTTTCGTTGCGGAGGTTATGGAGCCTTATGGAAGAAATTCGCGGTCTCAACGGATCAGCGCGTCATCATTCCAATTGAATTCCCCTATTGGCGGCGGATCATTGACTTGCACTATATGGGCGACAACAAAAAGCCGGTGCGATACTTGGCCACAATTCCGAAATACGAGTTTACCCCACCCCAACTTCCCCCCCGAAAACGTAAGAAACCCGATCGCGTTCTTTCTTATCCCCCCATTTATAGCCAGTTCAACACAACTATAGAAACATCGTCTGGCGGTGTTGGCTCCAGTTTTCTGGGTTACAGAAGACACAACCTTTCCTATTTGACAAGAAATGGGCACTGGTACTTAGAAGTTTTTGCTGGTTTGCCTGGAACCCTCAAGCAAGAGTTTAACTATAGAGCGACCGGCAGAAGAAACTTGGATGTACGTTCTCGTTTTCAGGAAGAAAAATGGGATTCTCACAAGATCACAGTGAATTACACGAAAAAGCGCAAGGCGGATCTGGAGCACAGAAGCACGTCCAATCGTGTCAACAAGAACAACCCTGGCAATGAAACGGTTCTTGACAGCAAGAAGAAATCGACTGTGAATCCGAACATACCTCCGGTTATTTCCATGGCATCGCGCATTCTCTTTGACGTCAATGGGGCTATACCGGTCAGACCTCATATCGAGAACTCTCTCAATGCTAAGATCAGCCATTTGGATGTCACCTATTATGATCGGCGAGCACGCAAGTCGATGGGGACATGGTACTCAGATATCTTTCCCGAGAAGTCCCGTGAAATCAGTTATTGGTATTCGGACGGGGCCCTCCTCAGAACCAAAAAGAAGACGAAACAATACCGGAATATCTTCGACAACCAAAAATCGAGAATCGCAACCATACGGGATTCCATTGCAGCAAACCTCTGCATCTTGAGCATCGGCATGCCCACCCCCACAAGTCGCGCCTGGGCTCGGGGTTTGCGCGTTGGCTGGAAACTCAAACAAAGTCCCATCCATGGGCAAGAAATTCACCGCCCTGATGGCAAGGCTTTCACCGTTCGCTCTGCTCTTGCACTCGGTGAAGACGAAAACCAACCCCTTCCCGGAGATCTCGTCTATTCTTTCGTTGGTGAAGGTAACGGCCCGAGAGCCCGGCAGTCCATCGAATTGAC